>CAUZJP010000057.1:0-6985 GCA_963580235.1 Candidatus Thalassarchaeaceae archaeon | reverse complement strand
TAATCCTTTCACCGGGTTGAATTGCAGTTCCTGTCTGGAATTTGTGTAAAGTACCCTCTGCTTTCGCCAACACCCAGTTGTCAATCTCTTGAGTTCCTGGCCCTGGATTATACAACTCAACCCATTGGTTTCCATCGGTATTAATTAGAACTTCATTGCCATCAGCATCAATGATTACTTCATTGTCATCAGTATTAATCAGAACTTCATTGATTACTACAGAACTGGCATCATTGGACATTGAATCCCAATTCATTACACCTTGTCTGCTGTATCGACTTGTTGTACCAATCGCCTGCCCTTCAGCACTATCTGATATGTCTACAAACTCCGATGGACGCCACAATCCCGCAGAAAAAGCATCCAATGTGGCCCCACTCATACTGCGTGATTCTCCACCCCAGCGAACATAATCGACAATATTGGTTTCCGTAGGGTCGCCTGAATAAAGAGCCAAAGAACCCCTTTCATTCGACAACAAACCATCGACTCGATTCGCCTCTTGATTATATTCAGGTCCAATCAGATAAACTTCTTTGATTGTGCGGTCACTAGTTTCTGACCATGAATCGAGTCCAGGATAAAGATGAATGTAAACCGTCGAGAAGGAATCTATCACATACCCTTCATCAAATATGAATACTGGATTCTTCTGTTCATCTACCACTTGCCAACCGGCTAAATCAATATGGTCGGTACGTGTATTGCGGATTGCGATTGTTTCGCTACCGAGGTCGGCACCCAAGGGGTCAAAAAGAACCTCGGCGAGAATCATATTGCTTCCTTCACCACGAATCGCTTGACGAGGCTTCCATTCCGGTTCAAGAATGTCTAGAACGGGGTCTTCTTCACTTTGCAATATCTCAGACAACAACGGCATCGCTGTTGTTGAGAGTAACATCAACAGTGCGATAAAAATTGGGGTCCATACATTGCCATGTCTCATAGCCATGACATTGGACAACATTGAGTGGTCAAAACAGTTCTTATGTGGGTATCTGTGTCTCAAGTGAATAGGGGCGCTTGACATTCCAGAGCATGTAGATGCCTGTGATTATGGCGCTGATGGAGAACAGGCAACCGCCACAAGATGCAATGAAGAGACCGTCGATGGGTGCTTCTCCCCATTCGATGATGCCCCCTGCGCTTACCATGAAGCACAAGACGCCGGTACCGATGACCAGTGAGGGGATGTTCGTCTGGTCTGGAGGTGTCGGGCGCGACTCGGCTTCCAGCTCCTCTCTGCTCTTTCCATAGGTTCCAGGCCCCCAACTCAGAGTGTATCCTTCATTCATTAGGGCGCTCTGCTCCTCTTCAGTCAATCCTGCCGCATCCACCTCGAATGGGTTCTCCTCACCCCGAGCACTATGCACTGAGGAGATTCCTGCACGGTCATTTTCTGCCGTGAACATATGATACGCTCTGTCGAGCAACCGCTCTCGTTCAGAACCCTCTTCTAGATACGAAGCAAGATCGACTCTGCACCATGCGGACCAATTCGATTCACCGGCCTTGTCCAAAATACGCATGGCTTCCCTAAGGTCTCTCACGGGGTCGTCTGACCAAGTGGTGACCGTCGAGGCGTAGCGCAGTAGTTCGGCGTATGCAACGGGGTCCATGGTCCGGGATTCCTTGACAGCCGCACGCCACACCTCCTCGTCGTCGTAGGCATCATCTGGGACGCTGTAGGTGTCTCCCACGGATGCCACAAGTTCGACTGACAAATCAGCATTGTCATTCAGAACCCTTCATTGTCATTCAGAACCCTTGATTATCGCGTGAGTTCTTCCATAACCATGCGAAAGGAAGTGATTGCCGCGCTGACGGTGTTGATGGCGTGAACGGACCGAGGGACTGAAACTTTGAGGCTATCAGGACTCTACGAGTCCTCGATGAACGGTGTTAAGACCAATCCAACCATCTCACCGCCCGATGAGCGTTCAGCATCGCCCCCTCCCCGCTTTGCTTGTGCTACTCTGTCTAGTCATGGCTCCATGGCTGACGTCACTCGACTTCAATGCGTCTCCGACCTATCTCGAGACGGAGGAAGAGAGACGACATTCAACCTCCGCACCTCCTTGGGGATTCGCCTTCGGTGTGATTGCTGGTACCGAAGTCATCGACCCTATGTCGGTCTGCGCCCACCCCTCGGGTGACACCATCGTATCCGGCGGGTTTGTCGGAGGAGTGAGTGTCGGTGGACTCTCTGACAACACCACATCTGGCATCTTCTTCGCTCGAGTTGACCGCAACGGAACTGCAAATTGGATTTCCGTGGGAGACGGCGGGGGCCTCGGAGAGGGCATTTCACTCCAAATGCACTGTGCAGATGATGGGACGATTTACTTCGCTGGCTCTTTCAACAACCAGTTGACCGTCAATGGGATTCCATACTTCTCGGCTGGCGGGGATGACGCAATTTACGGCAGACTGCACGCAAACGGCTCCTTCGCATGGACTGACACCATCTCGACCAGTGGCAATGACGAAGTCACCTCGGTAAAGTGGGACCAAGTGAATCAGGAGGTTGTCTGGGTAGGTGGCTTGGGGATGGGCTACATCACAAAGTACGGATTCACACTGACTGCGAGTACCACGCAGGTTCCGATTCTATTCACGACAGATGAGAATGGGACTTGGCTGAATGCCGACCAAGGAATCAGCACCTTCGGGGAAGGGGGGTTCTACGATGTTGTCGTGATGCCTAACGGTGAGTTGACTGCGTGCGGACTATTCGCCCAAGGAACTGTCTCATTCGATGGTAACACCGACACCGCTCAGAACCTGATGCTCCTCGTCGCTAGGTACAATCGAACCACTGGCTGGCAATGGCTGGCCAGCGGAGAGACCTCGGCGGCCATCGGATGTTCGGCAGATGGCTATTCTGTCGATGTGTCCGGAGTGTACCTCATTTCGATTCAGCTCGGTCAACATAACGCAAACAGCGTAGGTAACCAAGACATCTTCATTGCACGAGTCAATGGAAATGGGCATTGGGCGAATCTAGCGACAGCCGGCGGTTCGGGAGAAGATGTCGCATACCGAATTGGCAGAACCGCTGGTGGTGACTTGTTGATTGGAGGTTCTTACGAGAATACGGTCACATTCGGAAACATGACCACGGCCGCTGCAATTGGAGACAATGACGCCTATGTAGCGATGCTCAACGGCACCTCCTACACTTGGGAGTGGGTCACGGTGGTGAGTGGAGATGGTGAAGACACCTTCTTCGGTGTCAATGTCGACCGAGGCAGAACCCTAGTCATAGGAAGGTCATCGAGTAGCGGTCTGAGCATGGGCCCATGGGGCCACTCAAACCCGAATTCGGACTATTTCATGATGTTCGGAGAGTTGGGTCATGACACTGATGGCGACGGCCTGATGGACAGTTCAGACTCATGCCCGAACGGCATCACCGGCTGGACGACAGGCCCCTTCAGCGACCACGATGGCGATGGCTGCAGAGACTCGGATGAGGACCTCGACGACGATGACGACGGCGTTGCGGACATCGATGACAACTGCGCAACTGGCCTGGTCTCATGGGGACCAACCAACGCCACCGACTACGATTCTGACGGCTGCCGGGACTATGATGAAGACACGGATGACGATGGTGACGGTGTCCCTGACCTCACCGACCTCTGCCACTACAGCCCCAAGGGGTGGAACTCAACGGCCTCGGAGGACCTCGATGGCGACGGTTGCCGCGATTTAGACGAGGATGATGACGACGATGGCGATAGCATTCTCGATACATCCGACGCGTGTGCAACTGGCGAGACGGGCTGGCTTTCAGCCTCTTCGACCGATCACGACTCGGACGGCTGCCGCGATGAGGGGGAAGACCTCGATGACGACGATGACTTGGTGCTCGATGATGCACCCGACCGCTGTCCTCGTGGAGAGATTGGATGGACTTCGACACCACTGACAGACCTCGATGGGGATGGCTGCCGCGACGATGGTGAGGATAGTGACGACGACGACGACGGCATCGATGATGGCGTCGACGGATGTGACAGGGGATTCACCGGTTGGAGTTCGAACAACACCAACGACTTGGACGGCGACGGTTGCCGAGACGATGACGAGGACGGCGACGACGATGGCGATGGCGTCGACGACCCTGCCGACGATTGCCCGCGAGGGGCGACAGGTTGGCTGACTGGAGCCACAAGCGACCACGATGGTGATGGTTGTCAAGATTCGGGCGAAGACTTGGATGACGACAACGACGAGGTTCTCGATTCAGCCGATAGCTGCCCTATTGGCGTTCAAACGAGTGAGCCTGACTGGGACTATGATGGAGATGGTTGCCACGATGACGTCGAAGATGACGATGACGATGGCGATGGCGTATTCGACTATCTCGACAACTGCCCGCGCGGAGATATGGGTTGGACAATGACTGACCACGATGATGATGGTTGCCGCGATGAAACTGAAGATTGGGACGATGATGGAGATGGGGTTCTCGATGAAGCCGATTCCTGTCCCACTGGTGAGGTTGAGTGGCCAGACTCGTTCGGCATCGACAATGATGGTGATGGTTGTGAAGATAGCATTGAAGATCTCGATGACGACAACGATGGATTCGCTGACGATGAGGACGACTGCCCTACCTCAAACGGAAACTCCACGGACGATCGAGATGGTTGCCCAGACAGTGATGGAGATGGCTGGTCAGACTCTGACAGGTTCACCACCCCTCACCCAATCGGCTTTGCCGACGCCTTCCGTGATGACCCGACAGAATGGTGGGACAACGATGGCGACCATGTCGGCGACAACTCCGACCCCTTCCCATTTGACCCGACTGAGTGGGCTGATGACGACAACGACAATGTCGGCGATAACACGGACGAGTTCCCCGACGACCCCAATGAATGGCTAGACGGTGACAAGGACAGGGTTGGAGACAATGGCGATGCATGTCCTAACTCGCCATTGGGCGAGAGCGTCGATGTCAACGGATGTACATCCACACAGGCAAGAGTGGTCTCCATGAGCCGCCCGGTGGTTTGGGTGCCGGCATTACTCCTGTTCGTAGGTTTGTTACTTGGCGCTATCTTCCTTCAGTTACGTGACAGGCCTGAGGAGGACGATGACGGTGAAGGAGCCGTCGTTTCAGTGGTTGAGACTTATCTTGCAGAGCAGGCCGAGCCCGAGGAAGAGGAACATGATGTGTTCGAGCCTTACCACGACCCGGGGGTCACGAAGGAACTCGACCAGCAGCACTCACCTTATCTCCAACCCACCACAGACGACCATTCCCCAGAAGTGGCCACTGAGTCCCCCTCCGAGCCTGCTCCCCCAACGGCAACATCAGAGGCACTCGCAAGTAGTTTCGAGAGCATACAATCGCCTGCAGAGGAGCCTTCGCCGTATGTTCAACCCTCCCAACCTCCTGAGGAAGAGTTGGATGCTGCGGACACCTACTATCAGTTCGCCCTCACTCAGGGCTACTCGCCCGAAGAAGCGGCCGAATGGACACGGTACAACTACCCCGATTGGCAAGGCTGAGACGCCTGCCGGAGTCGCAAGGTACATGCTTTACTCGTTGTAGATTGGCGTCTCGTCGAGGTGGAAGAAGAGGTTGACCACCCACCACGAGATGAGGTCGAACGACTCGCACAGATTCTGCTGGCCGGTGCCGTTGTCGTTCTCCATCCAGTCGACCATCTCGTCGAGCGTGTCGCATGGCGCGTGGTAGCAGTCGTAGCCGCCGGTTATCGCTCCGAAGTCCATCGAGACGACATCGAGACGGTCTGCAAACTGGACATAGTCACTTCTGCCTCTCTGGGATTCGTGGACTGAAATCGTGTTCGGATGTGTGTGGTCGTGGTCCTTCATTGCGGCATAACCCTCTGAGAAGTAGAGGTCGCGGCCGTTTCGAAGAGTTTCGGCGATGTCGTTGTTGTTGGAGCCGAGCCACTCGGTCATGTGGATGAACTCCCACTGCTCGCCCAACTCGTCGTCGGTGTCCGGGATGACATCGACCACCAGCGTGTAGTCACCGGGAAAGTTGACCCCCGCACTGTCGATGTTGAGGTAGTTGGTGACTGTGACATCACTCGGAATGTTGTCGATCCACCTGTCGACTCCGTCGTAGCCGTTCTCCTCGTTGGACCAGAAGCAGACTACCAGAGTTCTCCGATGGTCGAACTGGGCAAGTCCTCGTGCTGCCTCGAGCATCATTGCCACCCCCGCACCGTTGTCGTGCGCTCCGATGTGGGTGCCACCACCCGGCCCGCTACCAATCTCGGCGATGTCCAGATGGGCTCCCAGCACCAGCCACTCGTCGGGGAAAACCGTGCCTTCCTTGTAGCCACAGACATTGACCGCAAACGGGGAACTCGAAGCCTCGTAGCGATGGATCTGTGCGTCAAGCCCTGACGAGGCCATCTCAGTTCTGAGAAATCCAGCTGCCCTCTCGTACGCCGGGTCGCGCCAGATGAGCGGTCCCCAGCGCTCGTTGTACCCCGAGTTCGAGTTGGTGAACATCTCCATCCACTCGTAGACCGAATAGCCGTCGACAAGTCCCGTACTGTGATTTGCGCCATCTCCGGGAGAGACGCCGGAGCGAGGGTTGCGGAATACCGGGTGCTCGACATAGTCGTATGCCGAACCGAACTCACTGGAATTGAACCACTCGTCCCAACTCTGGTTTGTCGCCCGCAGCGACCAACTCTCCTGGCCGGGCTCTCCAATCAGGAAGTGGGCGGAAGGCAGGTTGGAAGGTGCGAGCATCTGCAATGACTGGGTCCCCTTGCCGTCAAAGTTCAGGGTGGTCCCGTTGGTAACCAAGCCCGACTCGGCATCGAGCACGAAGTACGGAATGTGGACACTCATCGCCCGCTTTGCTGTGAACTCGACAAATTGGAACTGAGCACCTGAGAATATCTCAGGTGAAATCTCAAGATCTGAAGCGGATGGTTCGTCCTCTCCGGAGCCCATGCATCCAGCGAAGGAAGGCAGCAGC
>CAUZJP010000056.1:0-7032 GCA_963580235.1 Candidatus Thalassarchaeaceae archaeon | reverse complement strand
TGACTTCTACTCATAGCAAACTTGCTACGATTTCGGGTTGTGTCAGATAGACTAGCAGACCAATTCCAGCAAACATCATCATCCACGCACCAGTGGCCTTGACCATCCCTGTAGAGCGTCGCAGGAAGTCGAGCATCGACTGCCGACCGAGGCCGACTAGCATTGTCACGGCTATCATCAGCATAGTGACGGAAAGGATGAGTCCCGCCATCCCGAACGCGAAGGCACCGTTGCCGACTACAGCGAGCCAAGCGACGAACGGGAAGACCGCCGCAGCGGTACAATCTACCGAGGCCGCACTGTAGCCTATGCCCCACAGGTACATGTTGCGTCTAGGTGTGAATTGCTCATCCATCTCCGTGGTCTGATATCGGTCGAGCGCACCTTGGACCCAGTTCAGCAAGTGCGAGGTCCAGCCGAGCAACATGAGTACTCCGAGGATTACCAACAGCAATGCGATACCAATCGCGATGTCATGTAGTACTCCCGAGAGATCAATGATTCCGTCAAGTCCGAAGATGACAGCCCCGACCGCACCAAAGAAGGTCAATTGACCCAGAGCAGCATAGCCACCGACCTCGAAGGGCCTGGGCATACTGCCGGAGAGTTTGCCAGCTTCTTGCAGTTCGTCCTCTCTCATCCCGAGGTTGAGGTAGTAAGCGATGAAAGAGGGGAGCACTGGGAAGGCACAAGGAGAGAAGTAGACCAGTACGCCCAAGAACAGGCCAATCACAAAGACTCCGGAGAGTGATCGATCTGCCTTCTCAATGCCGAATCGGAGGCCATCAGCTTCGCCAGCATTTGCGCTTGCAACAGCCGAATCGAAGGACGACCATCCATCAAGAGGTGTCCCGGTATTCTCCTTGGCGACGACGTACCCTTCATGGTCGACCACAATCACCAGCGGGATGGCTTGGGCAGAGTAGTACTCGACTAGATCGCCTGTGGCACCATCTTCGAGAATCACGACATCAGTACCACCGTTGGCGACCGGCCACGGCATGTGCTTGTCGGAACCCGACTCCCCAAAGGTCGCATTGATGTCTTTGAAAGTCTCGTAGCCATACCAGGATCCAATTGACAGGACCAATACCTCGTATGGCCCTTCGAGTGTCTGCCAATTCTCGAGATTATGGTCTATATGTGTCTGGACGTAGTGGCAATTTGAGCAGTCCACTGCCATGAAGTCCAGAATGACCACACTTCCGCGTAGGTCGGACAGACGAATCATCCCCGAATCGTCGGCGATGACATCATCGATTCCAGTCCTGTTCATCGTAGCGACTTCGAAGTCAGGCACCAGTTCGATGTCGTCGGATACCCCATACGCAGATGCTGAGAGGCCGAATAGTGCTAAGGACGAATATCCTATGATGCAAAACAATACTGCGCCAACACCGAATGCCCGCCAAGTCTCTTTCTGGCGCAGAACATCGAAGTCTAAGCCTGCTACCATGGAATGCCGAATTAGGGTCGACTTTTGATTCCGGCGGGAGTTGTGCTCTCGAGACGAGTCATCACGCTTATTGCCAACTCATGGTCGGATGTGGAGCGCGGGCTCGTGGTCTAGGGGTTATGACGTCGCCTTCACATGGCGAAGATCGCAGGTTCAATTCCTGCCGAGCCCACCATCATCCTATGAGTTCATCGAGCAACGACGATGCGCCAATTCTCAGTCTCTCAGGTCCCTCGATGCTCGGGTCCTCAGAGTTGACCAGTCCGAGCAGGCGATCTACGTCTCCAAGGGTGCTTATCCCTCCAGACAGCTTGACTCCCGGATGGCTACCCATGGTGATGCCATGCCTCATGACCTCGAATGCCAGAATCTCTGCCGCCTCGTTGCTACACCCTCCTCGCTTACCTGTGCAGCTCTTGACGAAATCCGCTCCTGCTGCCAGCGTCATCCTCGCAGAGGCGCGCATACTGCGCTCATTGAGCAAAGGAGTCTCGATGATGACCTTTAGGACACAGCCGGCTGAAGCCTCGCGCATAGCAATCAATATTGCCAGTTCAGACTCTCCAGGAAAGTCCTCACCCCCGCGCGGCTCTAGGACGCAATCAATCTCGTCTGCCCCGGCCTGTACTGCTGCACGGATGGCCGCAGACACAGCAGATGGATCACTTTCTCCGACAGGGAAACCAGCGGCTACGGCAGCCACAGGTATTCCTCCGTCCAACCGACTCTTGACATAAGCGACGTGCTCAGCGAAGACGCAAATTGCCGCAGGGCGGTACTCGTTTGCCTTCCGACATAGCATATCGAGGGCAGCTTCGCTGGCATCATGGTCGAGCAGTGTGAGGTCGAGTAGATCGAGCACGCCTCTTGCGTTCATCATATCACTCAACCATGCTGCGACTCGAAGTCACGCATGAAACCAACTAGTGCCTCGACGCTATCAATCGGACATCCATTGTACATACTGGCACGTATGCCACCGACGCTACGATGCCCCTTTAGTCCGCCAAATCCTGCTGCCGTGGCTTCCGCTAGGAAGACTCCCTCGAGATCCTCATTGGCCAAGCGCCATGTGACATTCATCACCGAGCGCGAACCACCATGCGCATGCGGGCGCCAGAAATCACTCCGGTCAAGCTCTCCGTAGAGGAGAGCAGCCTTGGTGCAGTTTCGCTCGATGGCGCCATCAAGTCCACCGTTGCGCTCAATCCAGGCGAAAACCCGGCCGAGTACGTAGATGCCGAAGGTGTTGGGAGTGTTGAACATCGAACCCTTGGAGACGTGAGTATGGTAGTCGAGCATCGTAGGGATGCCCTGCTTGGCCTGGGCCAATGCCCACGGCGAGAGGATTACCAGAGTCACGCCGCTCGGACCGAGGTTTTTCTGCGCGCCTGCGTAGATGATATCGTGAGCGGAGACATCAATTGGAGCGCCGCAAATGTCCGAGCTGGCATCGACCACCCTTGGTTTTCCTCCACTGTCGGGAAGATGGTGGAACTGGGTGCCGTACAGGGTGTTGTTAGAGGTATAGTGGAGGTAGGACGCATCCTCGCGAATCGTGTAGTCTCCATCCTGCGGGACTGATTTGAAACCGTTCTCAGAGTCGTCCCAAACTGCAAATGCATCACCTACTCCGCTGGCCTCCTTGAGAGCCTTCTGCGACCATTCGCCAGTGACTAGGAAATCTGCCTTACCTCCCTTTCTGAGTAGATTCAGAGCAGTCATGTAGAATTGAGTTGAGGCACCTCCCTGCAGGAACAGCACCTCGTAGTCATCTGGAACAGATAGGACCCTTCTGATTCGTTCCACAACCGAGTTGATTATGCGCTGGAAAGTTGGACTGCGATGAGACACCTCAAGTAGCCCGAAACCACTCTCGTCGAGGTTGGGCAGCGCCGCCGCGACCTCCTCAACTACTTCCAGTGGCAGTACAGCCGGTCCGGCGCCGAAGTTGTGGATGCGACCGGCAGGTTGCACGCTCCGATGCGCCCGCTTCCGGCCTTTCAGCCCATCGGAGCCTACGATAGGGTTCATTTTCGGATGGCTGGACGGACAGCCGTGCTTCGCATAGGCCTCGTCATGCTGCAAGGCGCCCGCCACGTCCACATTGCAGCGCTTCAGCGGGCCGCCGAAGAGTGCAATATTGAGATTGAAGTCCACGAGCTACGCAAGGCCTCCGATTTGGCCGCAGCAGATCCTCACGCCATCGTGCTGCCAGGGGGAGAGTCGACGACCATGCGACTGACTGGGAACCACGAGGCATCAGGACTCCTGCCCGCTCTATTCGAATGGATTCGTTCCGACTCATCACTCCCTGTGCTTGGCACCTGCGCGGGCGCGATTCTATTGGCCGATCCGCAGGATGGTGGCAACCCACTAATCGGCGCAAACATCGATCGTAACGCGTACGGCCGACAGTCTGACTCATTCCAGAGTCCACTAAAGGCCACTATCCTAGGGCGCGATTTCCCCGGTGTGTTCATCCGGGCACCTCGGTTCGCATCGCACAGTGAGTCCTCATCTGTGGCCGCACTGCACGGAGAGGAGGTGGTTGGAGTGAGGACCGGTAACAGACTCGCCCTGACCTTCCACCCTGAACTCTCATCTGACACAGGCTTCCACCGCTGGTTGCTTGAGACCGCGACAGGTGCTGCGACATGAGCATCATAGTTGGCTTGCCACAGGTGCCCGAGTTGCATGAACCTCCCGAGGAGGCTGACACAGAGGGGTGCATACAGTGCCAGATGGGCAGCAAACTGGTGTTGTTCATCACAGGTAACTGTCACTGGCGCTGTGATTACTGCCCGCTCTCTGAGACCCGACGCGACATCGATCACATGTTCGCTAACGAGAGGCGATGCGAGAGTTTCGATGAGGTAATCGAGGAGGCGAGGGCTATGCGTGCCACAGGCGCAGGAATCACCGGTGGTGATCCACTGATGGCACGCGAGAGGACACTTGAGGGAATCAGGCGTCTGAAGGCCGAGTTCGGCGCGGATTTCCACCTACACATGTACACCAGCATTCCATTCCGCCCGGAGTGGGCATCTGAGTTTGCCGAGGCGGGCCTCGATGAGATACGCTTCCACTTCCTCGACCTCGAAGCCGAGCAGTACCGTGAAACCATAGCAGCCTGCTCTTCTGCCAGTATCCTCACCGGCGTCGAACTGCCATGCGAGCCTGACAAGGAATCCGAACTGCTAGAACTGCTGGAGGTCCTACGGGACTTCGATGTAGACTTCATCAACCTCAACGAACTTGAAATCACCGTCGGCAACATCGACAACATGGAGTTGCGCGGATTCAACCTGTCAACTGAGATAACCGCTGGCGCTGCTGGTTCAGCCGAACTGGCGCATATACTGCGTAATCGCGTAAATGCCGCTGCGAGTGGCCTCCCTGACCCAACCGATGGAGAGACGCGAGACCCGTATGGCTACCACCTGAAGTTTTGCACCGCCGTCTACAAGGACGCCGGACAGTTGCGAAGGAGGTTCCAACGTCGTGGCGAAGCGACCATAGCACCTCACGAGACGCTGACTGAGGACTCAACACTGATGTTCGGTGCCATATACGCTACCGAGGGAGATCAGGAATCGTGGATAGAGGAGATAGCCGAGCAGACCGACCTACCGCACAGGTTCATGCTGTGGGACCCCGATAACCAGCGCATTGAAATCCCACTCGTCGTGGCTGAGTTGATAGCCGAGCACGTTGACACTCCAGTCGCCATGGTGGAAGTCACACCGACCTTCGAGAGAATGGAGGTTATGGTGGTTTGGCTCAATGACAATAGATAGAGCAAGCCTTTCTCGTTGGGTTCATAGAGTCTCGACTTTCGTTACCAATCATGCCGGTTAGAATCGGAGACCCTCAGGCTGTTGGAGTCAATCCGTACCGCAGGCTCTCAGCCTCTCAGGTCATCACTTGGAAGTCCTGCAACAGGCTCTGGTACTACACCTACATAGAGCGGTTGAAGAGCCCCCTGCCTCCTCAGATTATCCGCGGTAACGCTGCAGAGGAATGTGTCTGTCGCGTTCTCAGGGACTCCCCAGTTCTAGTTTCAGCCGACTCAGCTGACGAAATGACATCCCCTTTGCTCGATGACGGCTCACTTGACTATGACAATCAGAATGCATGGCCCTGCCCTGCCATGTCCGAGTTGCCCAAGGAGCAGTGGCCCACCGACAGACAGTCCCTCGAAGCTTGGGCACTAGCCCGAACCGAGGTCCACTTCGATGTCTGCTGGGAGGCGGCTGTCGCAGATTGGAAATCATCTCCAAACCGCTCCGGCTCGGTTGCCGATGCTGATCCTGAAGAAGCCCTCGAGATGACACGAGCTGGCATCAGGATGCACCTCGACCAAGTCGAAGCCTGCTTAGGGGCCGGAGGTGGACCAAGGTTCAAGCAGTGGCGCGCAGGTGGAATCAGGGAACATTGGCCTGCCCCAGATGGATTCCCACGAACTTGGATTGAGAGGCATCCCGCTGCGCTCGACTCGGGTGATATCACTTGGTGTGAGGCGTGGGAGGTAGCTCGGCCGTGGTTCGTTGACCCTGATGCCGGGCAGTGGAAGCAGACCACTTCTCATCCCGATGAGTGGTTTCAGGGAGAATACGATATGGTGTACTACTGGACAGGAGCAATCCGGATTATTGACCTCAAGGCCTCGATAGGAAGGGGCGACCGTTCAGGTGGCTATGTCGATCAACTGCGCCTTTATTGCTGGCTGTGGTGGGAGACTCATGGAAGGGCAGATGAAGTCGAGGCGCTGGAGATATGGTATCTTGGAACCGGTTCAATCAAGGATGTCCCTAGGCCGAATCCGGAGGAAATGCTGACTCTCAGCGAGGAGCTCAAGGAACTGTATCAGACTATCCACGCTCGTAATCCCTCGATTGACGAGTGCCGGCCAGATCCGGCACCACTGCGTTACTTCGATGAGGGAGGTGTGCCTTCCAAGACACCAGTCAACCCTGACCCGAGAGCCCGTTGCAAACGCTGCCAGTTACGAGGTGTATGTGAGGGCAGCAATCACGAACTCGAACTCCCTCTTGAGCGCAGCATAGAGCGCTTCGGTCACCGCTGGCCTGTCACCCCACTCGGAGAGATAGTGACTCGTGTAAAAGTCGTCGGAGAAGTCTCAGGTCTGCGCGGGCCTAACCTAGCAGCCGACGGCTCAGTAGAACTCTCTTTCATGTTACAGGAGGGCTACGATCGCGCCAAGGTCCAAACCTCGCGCTACGGCACCCCGCGGGAGGTGACTCGCTCAATTACCAACGGCAGCAGGGTACGCATCGAGAACGCTATGGCATCAGTGTGGAAGGGCGAGGTTGTTCTCGACCTCGACGATAAGACCTCAGTCGCAATCACAGACGAGTCCGACTCCGCTCCCATCGTGGACATAGAGACCAAAATCAACGCTATTGGCAGGGTTTGGTCGATAAATGCATTCCCGGATGGAGCAGGGGTGACTAGGTGGTCGGTAACGATGATGGATCAGACAGGCTCTGTCGGGGTGGTGGCGTTCAGGCAGTTCATCCCCCTAGCTGCAGCAGGGGTGGCGAGGGGTGATG
>CAUZJP010000055.1:0-7043 GCA_963580235.1 Candidatus Thalassarchaeaceae archaeon | reverse complement strand
TGCGGATGACCGAGCCATCCGGCCTAGTCGAGCGCTCCATCAAGCCACGAGCCACATGAGAGCCGATGCGAACGGCAGCGTCACCATCCAACTCGGCGCAGGCGACCAGAAGCATCCCGTTCCAGCAGCTCAAAACTTTGTCGTCGGTACCCGGGCGCGCCCGCGCAGCGCGCGCCTCAAGAAGCGCCAATCGCAACTCCTCCTCCGCCTCAGCATCAAGACCAACCGCTTCACCAAGCGCCAACACACTGCTGCCACTATCCTCGAAATTACCCGATTCGGTGACCGACCAGCGCGCCTGAGCCAATGCACCATCAGCCTCTCCAAGAGCAGCGACGATTTCGTCTGGACTCCACACATAGAAGGCACCTTCTTCGCTATGTCCCGAGCCATCATCCGAATCAGCGTCCAGAGTGGAATAGATCCCGCCGACTGGCTCAACCATCTCCCGCTCAAGCCATTCCAGTGTCAGTCGAATCACTCTTTGGTGAGTAGCCGGGTTTCCCACCCCCTGCCTCAGCGCCCGGTCATGGATGGGGAGCAAGAGAGCATTGTCATAGAGCATTTTTTCGAAGTGCGGGACTGCCCACGCCGCGTCAACACAGTAACGGTGCCAACCCCCACCCAAATGGTCGAACAGCCCTCTATTCGCCATGAACTCCAGCGACACCGCCACCGCCTCACACGCCTGCTTGGAACCCTGCCTCATCAGCCCCTCAAACTTCATCGGATGGGGAAACTTGGGGGCCCCTCCAAAGCCACCATTGGTAGCATCGAACTGTTGCAGCGAATGTTGTACTGACGCCTCCAAAACCGCCGGAACTAGTGTAGAGAGTGAGTCCGCCGTAGGCTCGCCCCCCGCCGCCATCTTCTCAAGGTGCTCGGTCAACTGCCCTGCCGTCGCCAGCAATGGCTCACGATCGTCGTTCCAAGCATCACAGAGTGCCGTCACCAACTGACTCCACGAAGGTCTGCCATACCTCTGATCGGGAGGAAAGTAGGTACCTGCGAAGAACGGCTTGAGCGTGTTGGGGTCCAAAAATGCGTTGAGCGGCCAACCGCCACTCTGGGTCATCAGCTGACAAGCCGCCATGTAGAGGGCGTCAACATCTGGGCGCTCCTCCCTGTCAACCTTCACACAGACCAATCGCTCGTTCATCAGCGCTGCTGTCACCTCGTCGTCAAACGACTCGTGCTCCATCACATGACACCAGTGACAGGCCGAATATCCAATCGACACCAACAGCGGCCGGTCAAGCCTCTTGGCCAACTCAATCGCCTCATCATCCCACGGCTGCCAAGCGACCGGGTTAGTGGCGTGTTGCAGCAGGTAGGGAGAGGTGCAGTGCTCGAGCCGGTTGACCGGCAACTCCTCAGCCACAGTAACCTGTTGTGTCAACCTGTCTTGATGGTTTGTCCGACAAGGTTCGGACGAGGCGCGGCCAAGGCGCGGGAAAGGCGCGGTCAAGGCGCGACTTCAAGGCGAACGAGTATGAGGGCTCCACCATGGTAGGTGAATGCCCCTTGACCGACGAGGAGCAGGCGTGGCTGGACGGCGGCATCGCCGAGTTCAACACAGGTCGCTACTGGCATGCCCACGAGGACTGGGAGGAGATGTGGAAGTCACTCAAGGCTAGGGAGGCCGATGCCAGATACATCCTAGGAATCCAAGGACTAATCCAGACCACTGCCCTCATGTTCCAGTACGAGCGACAGAAGAGCCGCGGCACAATCAACATGTGGGGAAAACTCACTGAGAAAATCGGCACCCCCGACTCACCTATGTTCGAAAATCTCTGGTCCGTCGACATCCCAAAGGTGCTCCGAGAGGTTCTCCCCTTCCTCACCGACGCCACCGCCGAAAACCCGACTTGGGAACTCGACCCGCACGAAGTGAGACTCTGACTTCAAAGGTCTCGCTCGACCTTCTCGCCACTCGACCAGTCGTAGATTCCCTTGCCGGATTTCTTGCCAAGGTCACCCGCCTCGACCAACCGGTCAAGAAGTGGATGCGGCCGATACGACTCATCATCGAACGCCTCTGCCAGATTGTTGAGAATGTCACGCCGAACATCCAAGCCGACCAAGTCCGAAAGTTCCAGCGGCCCCATCGGATGCTTGTATCCAAGCCGCATCGCGGTGTCGATGTCCGAAGCCGAAGCGACTCCATCCGCCAACATCCGAATAGCCTCGTTTCCCAAAACTACCCCGAGCCGACTCGTGGCAAATCCGGGAACATCGTTGACAAGAATTGTTGTTTTTCCCATCGCCGCGCCTACCGACTGGGCGAACTCAATTGTCGAGTCCGATACTGATTCATGGCGCACCAACTCTAGCAACTTCATGATCGGAACCGGATTGAAGAAATGCATTCCAACAACCTTGTCCGGCCGGCTCGTAGCACTTGCAATGTCTGATATTTTGAGCCCGGAGGTGTTTGTTCCAAGCACCGCGTCCGCGGGAGCAAGCGAATCCAAGTCGGAGAAAATCGACCGCTTCAACTCAATTATTTCGGGAACGGCTTCAATCACCAAATCCACATCTGCAACAGCCTCGGCCAAGTCGGTCACTGCGCTCAAGTTGGCCGACCAATCCGCCTTCTGTTCAGCAGAAGTCTTGCCCCGTGCAATACCAGAATCCCAAAACGAGGAAACGCGGGCCATCCCCGCCTCCAACCCCTCAGGAAATGCGTCGTAGAGCCGAGTCTCCCAACCCGCCTGCGCGCACACCTGCGCGATGCCAGAACCCATGGTGCCAGCACCAATCACCGCGACTCGCAATCCAGAAATCGCATCACTTCTGGCGGCCAACCTCATTCCTCCCTACCATAGGCAGCAAGGGCAGCCTGGAAGAGGCGCTGGCGTGGGACATCGTGTTCGATGAAGGAGTAGTACGGGGCCAAATCCTTGAGCAGTTCGATTGCCGAGATGTAAGCACCATAGATGAACGGGTCTGCCTTGTCTGTGGGGGGAATCAGAATACCCAGTCTTTCCAACCCCTTTCGGGTGTCCTCATCCCAAATCGAGTAGGTGTGTTTGGTGAAGTGGAGGTAGCCTGAAAGCCGCGTTAAATCCATTTGTGTATCTTCTGAAAGACTTTCCAAAAGCAGGGTGTCAGGATAGCGAATCGCATAGAGCATCAGCATAACTTCCCGCTCAACTTCAGTCCGCCAATTCCGTGGCCCGTGTCCCATCCACTCGTCGATCATGTCGAGCATCTCTCCCTTGTAAGGGCGATATATGCGGTAAAGCAATTCTTCGTAGCCGGTTGAATTTTGCGCCTCAGAAAGATGGTGCGCTTCAAACAACTCGGGAACTCGCTCAAAAAACGGTCGCAACCGTTCTCTGTCAATGCTAAGAAAGGCGTGGGCCTGCATCTTAACCACCTTCGGAAAGTCCGGCAATCTCTGCCGTTCACTCCTTCCACTCGCGGTACTGAATCCACTCTTCCTTGAAGTATTCTTGAAGTGCAGCCTCGTCATCGTCACCGGGTAATACCGTTGTCAGATATTTCTCCCAATCCTGCTCACTTCCCTCAAAGGGTTCGCCATGCAGGTCAAACTTCTTGCCGTGGTACTTGCCGACACCGCGGTGGAATTTGTCGGACGGGATGAAAACTTCAGGTTGGTCATCATGACGCCCCTTGTTGATTCGGACCATCTCCTCCTTCAATTCAGTGTAGTAGTGGGCGCGGCTCTCCTCGTTTAGGTGCTCGCGGTCTGCAGCAACTTCCGATTCCCGCTCATCATAGCGCCCTTTCACGCCATAGACATAGGACCACTGTGCCGAGGTTGATTCGTCGACGCCGAACAGGTCGAGGCCTGTGCTTACCCACTTGTTGACATATTTCTGGATGAGTTCGCATGGGATGACTCCCTGCTTGACAATTCGGCGCAATCCGTTGGCGCCGGTGCCGAGGTGAAATGACTCCTCCTTCAGCATCGGACCCATGCTCGCAGCGAGAGGTTTGAATGAAGAGGTGCTCAGCATTTTGAGTTGAAATTTTCCATCTCTGTCGATGAAGTGGGTGAACATGAAAAAGTCTAGCCAGTGGTCGATTGGCTCGTTAAATGAACCGAGTAGTCGCTGGCCTTCGTCATCCTCACGGTGGGGGTTTCCGCCCGAATTTCTCTCGAGAAGTTTCTGCGCCTCCCGGATACCGTGCTCACCGAAATAGTTGCACAGGACATAGGCCATCTGCCAACCGTGGCGCTGTTCTTCGCACATGATTCGTAGCGCCGACTTGCGATCGTATTCTGTTGGCGCGGAATCGAGTAGGTGCCACTGCTGCTCAACCGAAGCGAATTCGGTGTCACCTTGAACGCTGACCATACTGATGATTGCATCTCGAATACTCTGTTGGGGCACTTGCATTCTGCGATTCCACTTTGGCATCCCTTCAAAATCGCCGAACTCGATTGTGTCTCCGGCGGTATCCCAATCGAACTTGATGTCGAACCGATAGTCACCCAACCACGCGGTGTCAAAACCGATGCGGGTCTGCCACTCTTGGAACTGGTCAATCCACGCCTCAAAGTTAGGCTCGTACTGCTCAACTACCTCTGTTGGGGTCATCTATTCAGCCTCCTTGGTTGTTCAATCACTTGCCTTCGAATCGTGGTGTTCGTCGCTCGTTGTAAGCCGCAATTCCTTCCTTCGCATCAGCACTGTTGAACAGCGCCGCTTGAAGTTCCCGCTCCAATGCGAGGTGGTACTCGAATGGCATCTCTGGGCCCGACTGGCAACTGCGCTTGATGTTTCCAACAGCCATTGTCGCCTTGTAAGGTAGAGTGTACTGGCCAGCCCAATCTAGGACATCCTGTCTGAACTGGTCAATCGAGCCATCCCAAACATGGTTGATGAGGTTGAGTTCCTCCGCCTTCTCAAATGCCATGAGCTCGCCGCTTACCATGTACTCCAACGCCTTCGCCTTGCCGATTAGTCGAGTCAGCCTAGCGGTGCCGCCAGTTCCTGCGAGGACTCCGAGGTTAATCTCAGGAAGACCGCACTTGCCCGAATCCTTGCGGGCGATGCGGATGTCACAGGCCATTGCAATCTCAAGACCGCCGCCGACAGCGTGGCCGTTGATTGCTGCGATTACCAACTTTGGAGTCTGCTCAAGTCTGCTGAGTGTCTCGTTTGCGTGTAGGCAGAAATTGTACTTGAAACCGGGTGTGACAGCGTTCAGCATGGCGATGCTCGCTCCCGCTGAGAAGAAGCCTTCACCAGCGCCAATCATCATGATTACACTGACTTTGTCATCGAATCGAGCCTTCACGACCGCTTCATCAATATCGCACATCATTCCGTGTGTGTAGGTGTTCACCGGCTTCGAATCTTCGGAGAGAGGCTCACCATTTGAGTCGGAAGACAACTCGATGATGGCAATTCCATTTGAGGTCACACCGTAGTTCACGAGGCTGTTGGTCATCGGTTCAAGTTCGGGCCATTCAGACATAGTTATCGAAGCCCGCGAAATCGGGGCGGCATATAGACCCGACCCCACTCCCATAGGGAGTGATGCACCAGCATCCCATGCGAACGCCGGGAGTCGAACCCGGGCAGGTGGCTTGGGAAGCCACCGTCATACCGTTAGACCACGTTCGCGGTGACTCCGCGGATTCAGCGAACAGGTTTGAGCCCAACGGTGGTTCGACCACCAGCAGGAGAAGAGGTGCTGAAGTAACCATCCTCAAGGAAAGGTGGGGCCTTGTCGTCGGCGCTGCTCATCCAACGCCTCAACCATTGACAACCGCCCGACCGCAACCGCTTGGGCCAACTCGTTGGGTAGTGTCAGCATGCCTTCGCTCGCTCGCCGGCTGCGCCTCTGAATTTCCTTCACCTCGCCTTGAGTCGGCCGAACCGGCGTCCGACTGGTGACCTGTTCCCCGGCCATCCTTGCGATTCGAGCCGCCGAGTGATGATGCTGATGCCGCGGCGTACCTACCGAGGTCCGCCGCTCGTCGACCCGCTCGACATTCAACCCGCGCGCCAAACAAATGTTGGACAACCGGGTACCGACTGTTGGAGCTCCATCTCCGATTCTCACAACCGCTCCGTCATGGGGAATCAATCCGACCAACTGGCAGATCCTATCGACTGTTTCGTCGACTCCCTCCATCTGTTCGACCCCAATTGGCTTGCCATCGGCAATCCATGCCAAACCCGGGCGAGGACCGGGGTCAATGCCGAAGGCGAGAATCTGTACGGAATCCTGTGTGGTGGAGAGGTGCAGCGCCCGCTCGATGGCCACCGAAACATCCGGATAGTCACAGGCGACCCCCTTTCCAAGATTGCTGGACGCAACTTCCTCTTCGCTTCCGAGCCAGACCGAACATTTCGGAGGGAGTGGGGAGTTGGCTGGAATCTGAATGAAACTGATGTGGCGCCGTTTCAATTCTCTCATCAGACAGTATGCGAGGCGGAAGTCCGCCGTCCTCACCACCAGTCCGCCCACGGTATACCCTGTTCACTCGCCATAGTTCAATCATTGCGGTCATCGAGTACAGATAATTGCCATTAAACGACCAAATCGCCATGTTACGCAAATTCGGCTTCACCCTCCCAATTGACTCGCGAAGGTCTGTTCGCGCCGAAGTGGTCTTGAACGCTACCTCGACCCTGCCCGACGATGACCTCCCAATACGAGAGGGAGTTGCGCGCCGTTCTCATCGGTTCTCCCGATGGTGTGAGGGCTGTGACTCGCTCCTGTACAGCATCCGAAAAGGCGCGCGCCATGCAGGTAGTCAGACGACCCTTCCTCGTGGTTCGGGCGGCCGGCTCTGGAACTGCTGGGGCTGGAGACCTGTTGGCGGTTCGGGGTGACGTCGCATTCCCCATTGAAGTGAAGACCAGCAAGGACAAGAAAAACTACCTTTCAGGACGGACTTGGGAGCAATATCTCAATCTACAGAAAGAGGGTGAGAGATGCGGTTTGATGCCGCTCTATGCGCTCCGACTAAAGGGGGTTCGCGGCGACTCCTGGAGACTCCTACGAGTTGAGACCACCACGCTCACTGGGCCACTCGCCATTATCGCTCGCCG
>CAUZJP010000054.1:0-7143 GCA_963580235.1 Candidatus Thalassarchaeaceae archaeon | reverse complement strand
GCCACAATGAAGGTTGGAGCGTGAAGGCGCAGAACCTCTCTCGACGGCAGGCGAATGTTCGCAGAGCCGTCGCCGATCTGACTCAGCACCGATTGACTGCGTTCGTTCGCCACGCATCGACGAGCAAGCTCGCATCGGCACCTTTCGGAGATGCGCCGCACGATTCCAAGGCGCAGCTCGCAGCTCTGGACTGGAGTCGACAGGATGTCGCCGAGCGCGCCTTCCACGAAGGACTCAGCGAACTGATTGAACGCTACAAGCGACAGGTTTCGTGGACAATCATGCAACAGGGAGTTGCCGGTGGTGAGCGCCCGACACCCACCATACAGGCCGGTACCCCTCAACTCGACTCCTATGTTGACGAAGCGGGTGGGCTCACCGGACAAGGTCCACCAAAGGTCGAGGTGATCGAAGAGGCTTTGGTCACTTACGAGGACCCTGATGAAGATGAGGAGGATAGAATCTCTCGTATGGACGCCTATCCGAGTTCAGCCTCCAAGAGCATGGGCAGTGAGCCAACTGTGGAGCCGGCCGAGTTGATATCTGCTCCAACGGAAGAGGTGGTTGAGGATGATGACTCCACTGACCAGAATGAAGACATGATCCGAATCAGAATTCTTCAGGACCTCGATGAACCAATCATCGATGCAGATGGAAATGAACTCGAACTCCTGACCGGCGATGTCGAGTTCTGTGATGCGGACTTTGCAAGCGGCTTGATCGCTGCTGGACTCGCCGAAGACGCCTCAATATGAGCCGCTCGTCAGTTCAGTCGATAGACCCTCAACGATGATGTTGCAGCCTGTGTTGGCTGACTGTCCGCTCAAGTCACTGTCCGCAGGGTGATTTCAATGGTCACCGTGTCTGGGATGTCGAGGCCGTGAACGACCTTGGCGAGAACTGCCTCATCCTTGGCTGAATTGATCTCCAACTCGATGAGCCGCTTGTGGATTCGCATCTCCCAGTGGTCCCAAGTCTCGGAACCCTCTCCGTCCGGACTCTTTCGGCACGGTACGATGAGGCGACGGGTCGGGAGGGGAATCGGTCCGCGCATCTTGACGCCTGTCTGGTCCGAGATGTGCTTGATTCCATTGCAGAGGTCATCCACATGCTTATGATTCAGGCCGGTGACCTTGATTGCTGTGACGCTCGCCATTGACGCTCGCCTCCCTGTTCAAATCCCAATACCATCAAGTTTGAGTTTCACTTCTTCTCAATCTTCATGCAGACGCCGGCTGCGACTGTCTTGCCCATGTCACGGATTGCGAAGCGGGAAAGCTCTGGGAAGGTGTCCATCTGCTCGATTGCCATCGGCTTGGTTGGCTGGAAGCGCACCAATGCTGCATCTCCGGTAATCAGGAAATCGGGGTTAGCGGTCTTCCCGTCCTTGTTGGACTTCTCAAGCAACTCGACGAAGCGGACTGCCACCTGTGCGGTGTGAGCGTGGAACACAGGTGTGTATCCAACTCCAATCGCCTTGGGGATGTCCATCAGTTGGATGTTGCCGACGAAGGTCTCATCGTGGCGCACGAAGCTGGGCTCGTTGTCGAGGTATCCCACAACGTCACCACGGCGGATGTCGGTGGCTGCGAGGCCGCGGACATTGAAGCCGACATTGTCGCCGGGCTCCGCCTTTGCAACCTCGGTGTGGTGCATCTCGATGCTCTTGACCTCAGCCGACTGCTGGCTCGGGTTGAACATGACCGTCTTGCCAGCGTGCAGAATACCTGTCTCAATCTTGCCGACCGGGACTGTGCCGATACCGCTAATCTTGTAGACATCCTGAATCGGTAGGCGCAGAGGCTTGTCGGTGGGCTTGGGAGGCATGTCGATTGCATCGATTGCCTCGAACAGGGTCGGACCACTGTACCAAGGCGAGTTGTCGCTCTTGTTGTACACATTGTCGCCGTCGAATGCAGAGCAGGGGATGAATTTGACATCAGCGGGATTGAATCCAGCCATCTTCAGCAGGTTGCTGACCTCTTCCACTACCGCATTGTAGCGGTCCTCTGACCAGCTTACACTGGAGATGTCCATCTTGTTGATGTTAACGATGATCTGCTTGACACCAAGCACTCGAGCGAGGAAGGTGTGCTCCTTCGTCTGGGCGTTGACGCCGTCGTTGGCGGCTACGCACAGCACGGCAGCGTCTGCCTGGCTGGTGCCAGTGATCATGTTCTTCACGAAGTCTCGGTGACCGGGCGCGTCGATGACGGTCCAGTAGTAGTTGGGAGTGAAGAATTCCTTGTGTGCGACATCGATTGTGATACCGCGCTCGCGCTCCTCCTTCAGTCCGTCCATCACATAGGCGAAGCCGAATCCAGCCTTGCCTCTCTCCTGCGCTTCCTTCTCGAACTTGTCGATTTCGTGTTGCTCGATGTGTCCGCTGTCCAGCAAAAGGCGACCTACTGTGGTCGACTTCCCGTGGTCAACATGACCCACGAAAACTATGTTCAGGTGCGGCTTACTCTTGTCTTCCCATTGTGAACTCATGGTTGTTTCCCTCCTATGGAGCGACCCGCCGACAGCCGCCCCCTATTTGAACCACTCGCATGTCGCACGCACACGAGAGGGTAGGTAAATGGGGTACTGCGGGCCATAAGCCTCACATTCAAAACTGCTAAAAAAGGAACACCGAGGCCTCCGAACGCTCGACATTCACTTGTAGACGAGTTCGATTCTGAACTCTGTGAACTCGGCGTTGTGCTGCTCATCGTTCTGCACGATGATGGTCCAAGTATCGCCAAGGCATGTTCCTGATGGAGTGGGCCCTCCCGAACAGAAGTCTCGGAAGTCACCGGTACTGGAGGTCATGCTCAAGCAGCGGTCGTCGTCACTACAGTCTGAATCGGTTCTAGATTCGTCGGCTGTGGCGGTGGTGTCTCGGACATCCTCGTCGGTATCATTGTAGGTGTACAAGTCCATTCGATTGTTCAATTCACACGGCGCCCCACAACCCGCACCCGGGTCTTCCTTTGGGTAGACGAGGCGGCTCTTCACCCGGTTGATCTTGTGGCTGTTCTCAAGGTCGTAGGTGAGCGGAAAGGTGAATTCCTCGGTCGGGTTGTCTGCGGAGTTGTTGCGGCCAATCTCGATGGTGGTCCAAGTAGCCCGGGCGTTGACATAGACCCATGTGTCTTCGGTCGAACTCATTCCCTGGTCGTCGTACACCGTCACCTGCACTCGCCACTCTCCGGCCGGTACAGCCCACTGGTAGGTCTCCCCCTCTGCGTCGACATCGTTGTCCTTGTCACCGTCACCATCCGAATCGACATTGATGTTGAGGTCCCACTTCCACTCCGTTAGCCACGCTTCGGAGCCACCTGCCTGACTTCCCGAGGCGTCGAGGGTGACGGTTGTGGAGGGGTCGTAGTCTCGGTCGGTGTCTTCCATGTCATCACAGAGCCAGACTAGGATATAGGTGCCTGAGGCCGGCGGGTCGTCGTCGTCGCAGTTGTTCATCTTCGAGGTGGCGATGGTAGCGGTAGGCTCCTGCGCGTCGGCAGGGAATATTGTGAGAGACAGTTCGGAGGTTGTCTCGAACTCTCCGTCAGAGACGCTCAACTTGACGGTGAAGTCACCTGAGGTGGAGTAGGTGTGGGTAACCGAAGCGGTTTGACCTATGTCCCCATCGCCAAATTCCCAGGCGTATGTCAGGTCATCGTCATCAGGATCTGATGCTTGGGAGTTGAAATGAAGCAACATGCCCGCTTTCAGGGTGCCAGACTCAGCCACGCTGAAGGATACCGTGGGCCTTGAATTAGAGCCGAACGAATCTAGACAGCCTGAGATGAGGGGTGCTGAGACAACCATCACGGCGAGTAGTATTACCTTGGCACGCGACATCTGCATCAACATCGACTGCGCACCTGTCCGCCATCAACCATTCGGCTTTGTGAGATGTCGAATATGGGCTTCCTTTGAACACAATATCTCACCGAGAGGCGCAGATGGGTTCACATTCAGAATGAGAAGAGTGTCGCTTGTCGGTTGCCCTTGAGAAGGTCATCTTTGCTCCAGCCGAACGCCTCTGTGATTCTGCCGAGCGCGGTGGCAATCCGATTGGCGTAGAACTCCGGGTCATACTCGGTCTGCTCGACTCCGGTCTCGTCCTCCAACCAAGCCTGCACGGTCATCGGGCTGTTCTTGCCGTTGGTGACCAACCATCCGACCTTCATCCCCGGAGTGAAGTTGAGTCCAGCTTCGATTCGCTGCTTCGCGGCCCGCACGAATGGCAGACTGTCGGGGGTGGCGTAAACTGCATCGAAGTCGATGACTCCTCCCGGCCGCACGCGGCCCTTACAGGAGCGGCTGATGACGAGGTCGCGCGGCGCCACATCGCGGGTGCGCAAACGCTTGATGAGTTGCAGACAGTGTTGCACCGCATCGCTCGACTCACCGTCGAGAATCATCTCGAAAATCTCCATCATCGTGTCGGTCAGGATAGTGAAGGAATCGCTTCGCCGGACTTCGTAGCCACGCACCAGAAGTTCTGGTTCAGGCCAGACGACCCTGCCGATGTAGCGCTTCTTGGCACCGTGGCTGAAAAAGACTGAGAGGCCGGTTTCGAACTCGAGTTCCGCCCCTTCCCTGCTGTACCTCTCGGCCAACTCCTCACCGAATTCGACCATAGTGGTACACGCACCCTCCCACGCGCCTCGCACCTCGCCCTCCTCTGGCTCCTTGCCGGGGACGGCCTCATCCACTGGCGCTCGCACGAACACGGAATCGGTGTCTGAATAGACGACGGGGTGACCCTCCTCTTCGAGCTGTGCGATGATGGTCTTGATGTTTGAACGGGCCCAGGCGGTGATTGATGCACCCAGTTCTGGGTGGGTGAAGCGGTAGAACTTGGAGGCGAATACGCCGTAGAACGAATTCATCAGAATCTTCACTGCATACTGCATCCGGCCGTGGAAAATCTCGCCTGTTGAGTCTTTGTTCTCGATGGCTTCCCTCAGCGACTCCTTGTGGCGGTCTCGGAGGTCCATCAGGTCCTCCAACAGTCGGGGCACGATGCCTCGTCTGAAGGTGGCTGGCAGGTAGCGAGCGCCGTCGGGGGCTTCGTGTATGCCTTCCTCAACGATTTCATCGGGTCTTGCCGACTCATCGATTCGGGTGGTGTAGCAGATGTTGTTGGCAATCATGATTGATGGGTACATTGACTTGAAGTCGAGAACTGCAACCCACGGATGCACTCCCGCCTCGACCTCGTGGACATAGCCACCTGCGATTTGGTCACGGCCACCTCCACGGTTGGTTCGAGGTACGGCGACATTATGCCTGTCAGCAAGACGAATCACGAGGCCGTCAAGCCATTGTGAGGTCGTTCCAGCCACCGCTACATCGAGCGGCATTCCACAGACGGTTGCCAAAGCCTCCTTTGAATGAACTGCGCGAATTTGAGAGAGGATTTCAAGCGGCAGGAGCGAGTCTTGCAGACAGTATTCGAGGACGACATCGGGGCGCTCCGCCCACTCTCTGTCCATCTGGGAGGCGTCGACATCCATCTTCTGCAGATCCTCGCGGTCGGGCCAGAGAAGTTGACAGACAAACTTGAGGGTCTCTCGCTTCGGACGCAGAACCATGCGCGCCTGCCACCAAGCGTCCAGTACGCACCGTCCCTGAATTCGCCAAGTGCGCCTATTTCCATCCCGTTGGGGGATGAGGCGCTTGTGCTCGGAGTCGAGCAGAGGCACACGCCCCCACCCATAGGCATCTGCGGCGCCCGCCTTGTCAGAACTGCCGGTCAAGTCACGCATACGAGTGTTGATTCTTGGGAGGTCGAAATTGTCGATGTTGTAGCCAGTGATGATGTCGGGGTCTGCCTCCCGGACGAGGGCTGTGAGGCCGGCCATGATTTCACGCTCACTCCCGGTGAAGGTGTGCTCGGTCCGCTCATCAGGTCCCCGCTCGATGACCGCGGCAGCACAGAGGATGGTCTCCTCAGCGATGGAGGTCTCCAAGTCAAACGACATCAGCACGAATGGAGTCGGGAACGGCTCACAGCGACTCACTTTCTCGAAGTGACAGGTCGCTATCAGGTCCACCGGATAGAGGCCAGAACCGCCAGCTTCCCGGATTCGGTCCGCCGCCTCCCGCCGTGATTCCTCACCCTTGTGAGACTCTGGCAAGTCGGTCAGCAACTCCTCAGGAGCCTTGTCGCCAGCCCAGAGCACCTCGACCTCGGTGGTGACATGAGGACCGATATCGTTGTCGAGGAAGAGTCGATTGACAAACGGAATGTCGGCGCTCGAGAGGGTCCAATCCCGCCCCAGATTGTCCCGAATCTTAGGCCCACCAGTCATCATCCACGGTCGCTTGATCTCGACCTTCCAGTGCGGCTTGACTCCGAGGTCAGTCCACTTGTCTACCGGCTCATGTAATCCAGTCACACCTTTCACCGACTTGACCGCAGCGAGACGAGCCTCGATGTCTTCGGGAGTGTGTGGTCGGCCCGGGAGGCTGATTTCGAGAAAGGGGTGCATGCCGGTAACGAGGAGCATGATGGAGTGACCCTCTCGCGCCCGGCACCAAAGTTCGATGACCGTGTCGGAACGGGAGGCTGAGTCCATGATGTAGGAACCCTGCACTACGCAACATTCGACAGTCGTCGTGGGCGCCATGTGAGCCGCCTTGGGCACGCCTTCCCCAAAGACCCGTCGGGAAGTGAGCCTGTGGATTGGGTGCAGAAAGCGGGGGGGTGAGCGACGCGTCGCAACCGTTGATAACCGGGGGAGGGTCTTGCGATTCGGTTGGGCGATAGCCGGCCGCGCATCGGGGGAGATTCGGCGTGTCAGATGATGTGTCAATCGACTGGGATGCGCTGACCTTCTCGTTCACTCCAACCGATGTCATGTACACTGCGACCTGCAAGTTGGGTGAGGAGTGGGAGCCCGGCGTTCTCGTACCGTACGGGGACATCACCATCTCACCAGCCGCGGGCGTGCTCAACTATGGTCAGGGGCTGTTCGAGGGGATGAAGGCACAGCGCAGTGTCAACGGCGGAATCGTGCTGTTCAGGCCAGAGCGAAACGCCGCCAGAATGCAGGACGGGGCGCACCGTCTGGGGATGCCTCCGGTTCCCGAAGAGATGTTCCTCGACGCCATCGAGCAGACTGTGGCCGCAAACGCCCGCTGGGT
>CAUZJP010000053.1:0-7184 GCA_963580235.1 Candidatus Thalassarchaeaceae archaeon | reverse complement strand
TCCCATGGAGAGGAGATGGTCTCTGTGCACCGAGATGAGCCGATTTTCGATGGAGCGTTCTCCAATCGCTGTTACCAAGAGGCTGTCAAGACCGCCTTCCTCGACTTCCAGCGGCGAGCCAAGAAGCAAGGGCGCTACAATCCGAAAAATGATGACATCCTCACAGAACAGTGGGTTCGCATCATCATGCATCTACCATACGCCTTCCAGGGGAAGAGAATGTTCCCCGATGTCTTCCGGCACGACCGGAGAGAGGAGCCGATCTGGGATGAGTTGGTTGCAGAGATCGGCGCCGAGCCACGGTATGTTGATTTTGAGGATACTCCAGAAGGTGAAATCGAGTACGACAAGGCGCAGGACGCCTTCCGTAGAGCCATCTCGAAAACTGCAGCATACCAAGAATTCCACGCCGCGAGAATCGAGAAGGGGCAACGTGCATCGAGTCTCATCGGCAACCAGTACACCGGTTCCATCTTCCTCGCGATGATGTCAACCTTTGAGTCGGACTACGAAGACAATTCCCTCCTTGAAGGAAAGTACTTCGGAATGTGTGGCTACGGCTCAGGTGCTAAGGCGAAGGTGTTCGAGGGGCTGGTCTCGGCGAAGTGGCGAGAGGTTGTTGCCAGCTGGAACTTGTTTGAGCGGTTGGCTGGCCGGCAGGCGATTGACAAGATGACATACGAGTCGCTGCACAAAGGTATCCTCGAAGAGAGCGTCCTAGAACCGTCGGGCGAATTCGCACTTGTTGAAATCGAATCCGAGGGCGTCCGCGAAGGGGCTCGAACCTACACTTGGATGGGATGAACGAGCGAAAATCGACTCCGCGCCGAAAGTGGGCAACTAAGCGTCTCGCTGAGAGGACTCAGAACTCGCCGAGCAGTTCGAGATACTCGTCTGGCTCCAGCAGGTCATCCGGATCGAGGTCGTGGGGTCGTATGTTCAACAACCAACCATCACCGTAGGGGTCCTCGTTCACCAGTTCCGGGCTGTCCTCAACCTCGCCGTTCAACTCGATGACATGGCAGGCGAATGGTGTCTCGATGACCCAGCGCTCTTGGGTAGTCCTCAGGGTAACCAATGCATCACCGATGTGAAGTTCCTGACCGGTCACTCCGGCCTCCTTCGCTCCCGTTCCGAGTTGCTCCTTGCCCTCCTCCGGCTGAATTTGGAACTCCTCTATCTCAGTTGGTTGGGGGAGAATCACCCGGATTAGGTCTCCGAGGTCAGCCTGAAGATAATCAGTGATTCCGACTTTGTAGAGGTCGCCGGTTTCCTCATCGGACTCTAGATGCTGAAACCATAAGTGGGTCTTGAAATACTTTCTACCCTCAATTATTTGGAATTCAATTACTTCGTCATCAACCATTTTCATTCCCCATTGGCGGCGGCCACTTTGGCGTCATATTTAACCATTTGAGAATAAGCCATTGTTTTGCTTCGTCAGAGGCTGCGAGCGACCCTTCATGAAGCGAAGGCGATTAGAAGGAAGCGGGGAGCAAACATGGACTTCGGGGAGAGCGAGGAGCAGAGCGCCATCCGAGAGATGGTCAGGGGGTTCGCGGAGTCGGTTTTACCCCCCACGATAGAGCATCGCGACAAGAACCAGATTGCGCCGGTCGAAGAGTGGAAGAAATTCTGCGACGAGACCGGACTTCAAGGAATCACAATCGCCGAGGAGTATGGGGGATTCCCTGTAGATGACATCTCAGAAGCGATCATCATTGAGGAACTGGCGCGCGTCGACCCCTCGTTTTCAGTCTTTTACGCGGTTCATGTAGGCTTGTGCAGCAAGACCATCACACTGCACGGCACAGATGAGCAGAAGCAGAAATATCTCACTCAGTTGGCCGCTGACAAGGTGGGTGCGTACTCACTTTCCGAGGCCGGAGCTGGAACGGATGCGGGGGCACTCTCATGCAAGGCGGAACTCTCCGAAGATGGCTCACACTACATCCTCAATGGGCTCAAGATGTGGGTCACGAACGGTGCCAGTGCCGACTTCTATGTCCTCTTCGCCAAGGTGGTTGGACACCCAGACTATGGTGTGAAGAAACACGGCGGGACGACAGCATTCATTGTCGAAAAGGCGTTTGAAGGCTTCTCGGTTGGGAAGAAAGAGGACAAACTCGGGATTCGCAGCAGCGACACGACCACCCTCATCCTCGAAAACTGCGTAGTACCCGCTGAGAATGTCCTGGGTGAGGTGGGCAAGGGATTCTCGATTGCGATGAACGCGCTCGACAACAGTAGGATCGGCATTGCGGCACAGGCGCTGGGAATTTCGCAAGGCGCCTTCGAGGCGGCGTTGAAGTACTCACATGAGAGGGAGACCTTCGGAAAACCACTCGCCGCCCACCAGATGATCACCTCTTATCTATCCGATATGGCAACTCGCATAGATGCCTCCCGTCTTCTTGTCTATAGGGCTGCAGATGCAAAGCGACTGCATTACGAGGAGGGCGCTCCGCGGCATACTGTCGAAGCGAGCATGGCGAAGTTGTTTGCTGGCGACACAGCGATGTGGGTCGCTGAGAGAGCGGTCCAGATTCACGGAGGCTACGGATATGTCACTGAATTCCCGGTCGAGCGCTTCTTTCGAGATGCCAAGATCACCCAAATCTACGAAGGAACCCAGGAAGTTCAGCGACTGGTCATCGCTCGCAACCTAAAGAAGTGAATTGCAGAACAGCCACTCTCGATGACACCCCGGCCTTTCGTCCTCACTTTGGACAGAATCAACCGAAGGTTCAGTCGGATGGACTGGCGGCCATTTGGTCTATTCATCAGCCGGGGTGTCGGCCGGTGGCCACTGCAGTCGGGGCCAAGATTCCGGTTCGCCATCTTGCCAAGACAACTGAGCCAATCGCTCGGCGACCTCTGAGAGAGTTGCGAGGTCACTTTCAACCTGTATGTGATGCAGCCACGCCTTCAACCGGCCAAGCCGGATTCCAGGGGTCAATCCAGACTGCTCTGCTATCCAATTCCCATCGGCCAATGGAGAGTTGCCCGCTCGGTTGACTGCAAGCGCATCCAGTGCAGTGCTCACCGCTGCTGCCGAGGACTCGTCCAAGGCGCTCTCGCAGGCGAGTTGCAACTGGAGTCGAGCGCCGAGCGCAGCGCGGTAGATACGCAGCTCGCCCGGTTCAGCAGGATTAGGAAGTTGACCGAGTCGGCTGAGCAAATCCTCGACTCCGACGATGACCCTCTTGGGCGCCTTGAGAGCGATGAGGTCCTCTCGAGCCGATACGGGGTGGAATAGGATGGCGAGGCGAGCCTCGACTGGATTCTCCACTTCAGATAACTCACTCTGTGGCCCCAACTCGATGTTTCCGCTCGGAAGTAGGCGTTCGAGAACACCATCAACAGCGAGGCGAGAGAGAACATCTGCAGCGTGCCCGCCTTCGAGAATTCGAGTGAACTCCTGCCATATTCGTTCAACGCTGACATTCTGCAACATCGCTTGGCATTCTATGAGCGCCGCCGACAACTCCTCGTCAGGTTGCCACAGACCAGCCTCAGCTTGATCCATGAAACGGTAGACTCGCATGATTCGCAAGCCATCTTCGGCTAGCCGTACCTTGGCTTCCCCAACCGCACGGAGTACCCCCTTCCCAAGGTCCACCCTTCCCTCATAGGGGTCGTGCAGAAGGCACCTCGCAAGATCGATTGCCATCGAATTGATTGTCAAGTCTCGGCGCTGTAAATCCTCATTCAGAGATTTTCCAAACTTCACCGATTCCGGCCTCCGACCGTCGAGATACTCCTGGTCGGAGCGCAGAGTCGTCATCTCGAAATGGGAGCCCCCGGGTTCTGTACGCACCGTCACCGTACCATACTCCACCCCAGTCGGAATCGAGTCTGGAAAGAGGTCGATGGTCTGCTCCGGTTCCATTGTACTGGTGAGGTCGAAGTCGTTGGGAATCCTACTAGAAAGACCATCACGCACGGGGCCACCGACCACCCAAACTCCGTGGCCGCTCTCCGCAACCTTCGAGACGATGGTCAACAGTTCCTCTGGAAGGGCGGAAATCCAGCCTGCGAGAGATTGGGGGAGAGGCTCCGCCGGTACATCCGCTAGCAGACCGACCGGCAACTGCGAGAGACGGGCGAAGGACTCCATCGTCAACGCGGTGGCGGCAACTGCTTTCAAGGGCAACGGCGAGCAGGGGGCGTGGAAGTCGAGATAGTTGCAATTGATTGGCTGAAGCCACACGAGGAAGTTCGGTGGAACAAGGTCGAGGAGTTGGCCAAGGTCACCGAACGCTGGGGCTGCTACACCAAGCCTCTACTAATCGATTCAGAAACTGGCGCAATCCTCGATGGACACCACCGACATCAAGTCGGAATTAGTCTTAGGTTGAACCGATTACCGGTGATTCTCTTCGATTATCTCGCCGACGAGCGAATTACGGTCGAGGCGTGGCCAAACGCCGATGTGACCCACCTCTCCAAAGCCGATGTCATCGAAATGTCACTGTCCGACAACCTCTATCCTCCAAAGACAAGCAAGCACACGATTGAGGAGGACACTCCTCCGATCAGCGTCTCACTTGGGCTGCTCGCCGAGGAAGCCGATTGAAGCGCAGGAACGGGGCAGAACTCCAACCGACATCTCAGGAAGTGCGTACTCCCACATCGGCGAGCAGACTGGATGCCGCCTGTGCGAGCAGGTCGTGTTCTGAAGAAGATAGGTCACCGGCCGCGCCAAGCAACTCGGGTGAACAATCCCTACCGTGGGCATCCTCCAGCAGTCGCAATCGCATCATCGCGGGCATTCCATCATCAGAGACGATTTCAACGGCGAGTTTCTGAGCCCATTGGTCAGCACGACCGCGGATGAGTCTAGGCAGCAAGTTTGGGGCTTCACTACTCTTCAGTGTATTGACGACGACCTTGTTTTCCACCCAATCTCTCTCGGACAGCAAATCGATGAGAATGCGGAACTCGTCCGCTGATGGGTCGATAATCGTCCTTTCCCATCGTGATAAGTCGCCACCCTCCCAGTCTATAGGGAGTATCAGCCGCAGGGCAGCAGTTCTCTCTGCAGTCTGCAGCGGCTTGTCTGCCAGACTTGCAACAATCTCTCTCAACTCACTAGGGACGGAAGATGATGAGAGGGCAAGTTGCTCTAGGGCTGCCACTCTGACCCTTAGGTGGGTGTCTTGAAGCGCCAACGCAAGCAGTGCTGAATTATTCGACTCGCACCTTTCAATCGCTTGTACTGCGAGTCGCCTTATCGCTGGATGATGATCCTCCAGGGCCAATAATATCGAATCGGGAGACAATGGCCCGACGAGTAGAATGCTACGCCACGCCTCAAGACGGACCTGGTGCTCGCCATCACCGCTCAACCGTTCGAGTAGAGCTGAACTGCCTTCTACCCGCAACGCCACCTCGGCCGCCAAGCGGCGAACCTCCGCTCTCGGCATCCCCGCCATTGAGTCCAACTCGCCACCATGCTCGGAGCCGAGCCAGCGCCGCACAGCATTTGCCGCCCGAGCGCGGAACCACTCGCTGTCGTCATCCAACAGAGGGATGAATGCTGGTAGTGCTGCGGCGTCGTTCAGTTCGAACAACTTGCGTACCGCGATTCGACGCTGCCTGACATCCTTGTCGGAGAGGCGAGACATGTATTGACGGACCATGCGGGACAGGTGGCCCACAGGCCCACCTTCCAAAAACCTCCGTAGGGAGCAAGTGGTGGCAAATCAGGGAACTAAGTCACCGTGAGGGCCGAAGTCCCGGCCCTCTTCCTGCTCAACATCCGGTGCACCGGGGTGCTGCATCTGTGTTTCGAAAAGTGCCAGCAGGGAGGGCCAAAGAGGAGTGAGCCATTCTGCGGCCTCGGTCAGGAGTCGGAAAATCGGATGGTCATCATCAAGACCCATCCCCTCAAGTTCGAAGATGAATTCCTCTTCTTCATCTTCCCATACAATTTCCACCTCTTCCTCCGCGTAGAGGTTCAATGGAGGTAAGGTATCGGGCAACTCCCGTAATTCCCTAACTAGTTGGCCAAGTTGTTGAAGCGCGTCATCGGCGAAAATTCCGAGTTCGCCACCAACTTCGAGTGCGTCCTCAAATAGTTCTGCCAACTGTTCTGGACCTGCTGGTTCGTGCTCCGTCTCGCAAATATCTACCGGACCAAACAAGACACCTCCCAAGTCGGTGTCAACCATCTCCTGCTGACGCTCTCTCTTCACCAACCGCTGACTCACCCTTCCTCCGAGTGGAGCGATGACAAATCCGCCTTCACAGACCCTCTGCTCAAGCCATCTGGGGAGCGCGGCCAAGGAGCCGGTGACGAGAACCCGGTTGAGGGGGTCGGGTAGGTTAGGAGGGGCCCTTTCCAGAGATTGCATCTTGCGCACGGTGAAACGGCTTTTCAGGTTCTGAGCCTTCAACCTCCTACGCACATGTTCGACCACCTGTTTGTTCGGGTCGACGACTGTCACTCCTCCTTCAGGACCGACGATATGTGACACTAGCGCGGCGAGGTAGCCGCCCTTCGCCCCGAGGATGAGGACTTCCTGCCCCTCTGAGAGTTCCAAATGATGGAGAAGAGTCACCACCATGTGCGGCGCAGAGATGGTTTTGACGCCGCCACGCTCAGTCTCTGTGAAGACTATCGGGCGGTCATGCCAGAATGGTAGCGGATCGTAATCTGTGAATTTCCGGATGTCGACTTTCAGCATCGCTTCGCGGATGGAATCTGTGAGAGGTAAGCCCGCCTTTCGCAGACGCCCAAGCAACTCCGCCATCTCGGCCATGGTGGGTCCAGTGCCGCTGACAGACAAAAGGCTGAGGGTTCGCACTTTTGATATCATGACGCTCTGTGGGGTAGACACAGGGACCGTGGTCTAGCGGTTATGACGTCGCCTTTACAAGGCGAATATCGCAGGTTCAATTCCTGCCGGTCCCACCACCTAAAGCGCTGGCTCGCAGAGTGAGGTGAAGTCAGAAATGGTCGAACACTTCAGAGTGACAATCCAGCCGAAGGGCTCTGGAATTGTATTTCACGCTCACATCGAATCCCATCGGCCGCTACGCCAGCGGCCGTTATCGAATGCGAATCGTCAAAAGCGGTCGCTCCGCGGGTCGGCTTGTGCCACAGGACACCTCAGTACACGCCGCCCGGCTCGCCCGACGCCTCAAGCGGAACGGCATGACGGTATCCACGGCGGAGT
>CAUZJP010000052.1:0-7205 GCA_963580235.1 Candidatus Thalassarchaeaceae archaeon | reverse complement strand
AGTACGCAGGATGAAGAATCCGGAGGTGAGTGGTAGATGGCACGCAAAATTGAATTCGACTCTGATGACATCGATTTCTTCGGAGACTCGGGGAGCATCGGTTCTGTGAAATTGGACAAGATGATGAATGGGGGAATTCCACGCGGCTTCACCGTTCTCTGCATTGGGGAACCAGGCGCTGGAATGGACCTCTTCATGAAGCAATTCGCCTCGGTCGCGGAAGACCCTGAGAACACCATCCTGCTCTCCACAGCTGAATCAGAGAACGAGATCTTAACTGTTTACAGGCGATTCAAGTGGCCACTCGACCTGATGGTGAGGACCCTTGGAGAAGAGTTCAACGAGGCGGTTCTTGAGAAAGATTTGGAGGCGAGCCGATTTCGGTTGGAGGGCTTTTCGATGCAGGACATACAGCGACTTGCACAGACCAGATTCGTCGAAGAAAACTCCACTGACTATCTGATTGAGATGACTAACCAAGTCACTCGGCTTGGACCGTTCTTCCGCTGCGCCGTTGACAACCTTGACTTCTTCTTCCAAAGAAACGAATCGTCTCGAGTCATCTCGATGGTGCGTGTGATGCAGGCCCACGCCCAACTCAATCGAGGGCTGCTGGCTCTCAGTGTGTCGAGTGGGACGGTCTCACCTAGCATCGAGCGGGAGATGTCTTTGATTTCGGACATCGTATTCGAATTCGAGGTCAAGCAGATCGGAAACTCCTTTGAGACTAGGATGATTATCAGGAAATTCCGAAATTCGCCCGAGAACCTACGGGTTTACACCTACCGTGTGACTCCAGAGGAGGGAATCACACCCGAGACTGTGGACCGTGTGGTGTGAGGTCGGCAGGGATAATCATGAAACTGGATAGCATCCTCTCGCATAGCGAGGGTGGAGCCATGAGACACCAGAGAAGAGTCCTCACTGAAGAGGCGGTCTCGCCGGTCATCGCAACGGTTCTTCTGCTCGCAATCACCGTACTGCTAGCTGGTGCAGTCTACATGATGATGGCATCCAGCGTACAGGCTCCGGACAAAGGGGTTCCAACGGCTAAATTGAGTGTCAGAGCGCTCGACAATGGCTACCAAGTCGTGACCATCAGCGAAATGTCAGGGCAAATCGAGACCTTCCGATGCAAATTTCAGATCATAGCACCAATCGAGTCGAACTACACCACCATCTCGGGCTTCACCTCCGACGCTGACGTGTACGGGGTTTCAGGGAGTAACATCTCCTTCCAAGACAGGGATGCGGGCTTCACGGTCAACACAGGTGACTACTTCGTCATCGACGCTGCCACCCTTGGCTCCGGCTCGGGTGACTGGACTTTCCGACTGCTCTACGAGGGCTTGGGTGGTCGAAGTTCTGGTGAAATCGTCGCGGTAACCCTACCTTCGACCTCTTGAGAACGGCCATACGCGTCGAAGGTAATCCCCTTGTAGTCGGGCCGGTAGCATCCGTTGGCGATTGCATGGCAGGCCTTGAGAGTTGGAAGCCGTGGTTCTCCTCCCCGGGAAGTGAGGGCAGGGGTGGAAACACTCGCATCGAGCCCAGAGCGGTTGTCAGCCCCGTGAGTTGGCGACTCTCCCCATCCAAAAGCCACATGATTCGCTGGCTGCTACTCGCGGCACAGGGAGAAAAGTCGGTGCGGATTCTGTTCGATGGAACGCCAGGAGAGGACATCGTCGCGATGGCCCGCTGCCTCACCCAGATGGGCGTCGAGATTGATGCCGCCGGCGAGGCCGGAATTTGGACGGTGCACGGCGTCGGCGCACACGGCTTCAATCGCCCTGTCAGCGTTCTCAACTGCGCCAATTCCGGAACCGCGCTGCGGTTGTTGACAGTGGCCGCGGCAAGACTTGATGCGCCGGTGATGCTCGATGGTGATACCACCTTGAGGAGGAGGCATTCGGAGACCTTGGTAGAGTCAGTTCGCAAGTTGGGCGCGGTGGTCAGCCATGGCACCGGTTTGGAGTCACTCCCCTACCTCGTGAACGGCCCGATTTCGGCGGCGGACTTGACCCTCAATGTCACAAAGTCGAGCCAACCACTCTCTGCGCTGTTGCTCTCGATGCCTGCTCTGGATGGACCGGTCAAGATTGACCTGCTGGGCTCCCCTGTCTCACGCCGGCACGCGCAACTCTCCTTCGAGCTCGCCTTTGAGTCGGGCTCCGACAACCTGCTGAGTTGGGGCTCTTCGCTGACGCTGGAGCCGTGGAGCGTCGAGTGTCCGGACAAGGTGACGATTCCCGCCGACCGGAGTCTTGAGGCGTTTGGGATGCTATACGCAGCGGTGCATGGTGTTGGGCTGGAGGTTCCGAATCGGCCCGCTGACAAGGACTCGCTCGGTGCTGAGGTGTTGGCCGGTGTCGCCACCGGACAGAACGAACCAACCTCTGTGGACCTGCGCGATGCGAATGACCTGTTGCCTCCATTGGCGGCTATTCTGGCGCTTGGTGGAGGAGGGACGATCACCGGAGCGGCGCATGCGCGGCACAAGGAGTCGGACAGAATCAGGAGGACAGTTGAACTTCTGGAGCAATTTGGCATCGTTGCCGAGGCCACAGATGACGGGGTCAGCGTCGAAGGTGGTCAGTCGCCCACGGCGCCACGAGGAGTGGTTGAGACTCATGCTGACCACAGGTTGTGGATGACTGCAGCTTGCCTTGCAAGCAAGGTTGGTGCGACTCTGTCACACGAAGGAACCTATTCTGTGTCCGATCCAGACTTCCTTTCCAGAATCAATTGACTGGGGCGTCGCGCACCCCCTACCCTCTAGTTAGGCGGAATCCAATCCGTTCAGGGTTTCAACTGCCAAGACAATATCACCTTGCTCCCAGAAATCTACCGCGATGAAATTGGGAATCTGCCCCCACTGCTCGGTGCAATTGTCTGCCCGCTCGACGATTACCGGCACCTGATTGGTGGCGTTTGACGCTGACTCTGACGAGATTGGGTCCGTCACATAGTGGTCGAGCCAGCGTAGTGAACTCGAGAGATTGCCGCGTGTCAGCTCACAGTTGAAGTAGGCCGAGTCGTTGTACCCCCAGTGCGTCTTTGCCATGTAGTCACCATCGTAGTGGTACCACGGAATGTCAACCTCTGGACGGTCTTGGCTGAACAGTATGACCCGCTCACCAGATTCAATCAGAGAGGCCAGAGAGGGCCAGGGTGCACCCAACTCCTGTGTGTGGAAGTAGGGGGTGAGGTTGGTTGCATCGGATGCATTTGCCACATCCTGGGCGGTCACATAACTCTCGAGAGTGATGACCAGAACCGCGAAGGAGTTGTTCTCAAGGAAGGAGGCGACCTCGATGAAAGCGTCCTCCAATGGCCAACTCCCACTGATAAAGCAGGGGTGGAGAGGGTAGTCGTAGCCACCGTGACAGAGCATGGTCTGGTTGTTGTATTCGTGGACATCGAGGTTGATGACTCGAACGCCACCCTCCATTTGCGCCGTGATGTTGGTGCGCTGGCTACCGCTCACGAGGTTGTGGTTGCGATCGTAAGAGGCGTGAGAGTTGTGGCTGGTCGCCCAGACGGTTTCGCTCACGCTGCGGGGACAAAGTTCGCGGAACTGGTTGCATGCAGGCGCTGAGAGTGCATCCTCGGGGTCCCAACCGTTTTCCAACTCCCATCCGGTGGTGAAACCGTCGCCATCGTGGTCGAGATTCGGGTCCAGCGGCTCCGGTTCCGGCTCCGGTTCCAGCTCTGTCTCAGGGATTTGGTCTGACACGCCGATTTCGGATGACTGCAAACATCCCGCAAGCGTACTGCCGACCAGTAGTAACATCAGAGCGAGGCTTGCGACCTTCCGCATCGCTTCGCGGAGGGCGTCGGATTAACTGATGTTGTCGACTGAGTCATCTAGAGTTTAAAGAACCAAGAAGTAAGAGCGTCAGAATCAGGAATATCATTCCATCCTTGGGTACGCAGGGTGTGACTGCCTGCTGTTAATTCATTCAACTGTTGCTCCAACTCATCGAGTGAAAGTTCCGATTTCGGCCGCCTAATCGTATCACAATCGATAATAAAGAAACGCGAATAATCGTCTTTGAATTGGTCGAAATTCTCCTGTGCACCCGAATTTGAGAGCGCTAGATAGACTAGTCGGGTCTCAAATGTGAATAGTAGTGGCTCTCCCTTCCTCGGCTTGCCCCACCGAACATTGCCCTTACATCGAAATTTACCGACCCTATCCCGATCAATCATGTTGGGTAGTTTGTTTTCGAAATAATTCACTACATCGTCCCATGAGTCGAATTCAGGGTCGCGGTTACTCAACTTTACAATTCTCATAATTTCACTTAGCCATGACGCCCAAAGTGCTCATCCAGCCGGTCGACATCCAACATCAGCACGGTGGGTCTTCCATGCACGCACGCCCATGGATTATCAATTGTGCGCATGTCCGTGAGAAGGCGACGCATCTCAGCGATGGTCAGCGTCTGGTTCGCCTTCACCGCTCCGCGGCAAGAGCGCATGAAGGCAATCTCGTCGGCCAAACTCTCCGCAGTGTCAAGAGGACCGTCACCTCCTGACTCCTGCAACTCTCCGATCAGGTCCTCGAGGAACCCGTCAAGTCGCTCGTCCCCTGCCAACATGACTGGAACAGCGGTGAGTGAGAGTGTCTCATCCCCTTCGAACCGGAAGCCCAGTTCGGACAGTCTGTCTCGGGAGGCGTGTACCACGGAGGTCTGGACCGGAGAGAGGTCGAGGGGGATCGGGTCGATGAGCGGTTGTGGCTCCCAGTTACCCATCTGATGCCTCAGACGCTCATAGCGAACCCTCTCGTGCAGCGCGTGCTGGTCGACGACGTAGAGTGCACCGCCTCCTTGAGCGAGGACATAGGAGTCGGCGAACTGCGCCAGTGGCTCCATCTCTGGAACCTCGGTAACCTCTGCCTCGAGAGAAGATGGCTTGGGCTCATCCAATGGCGATACCGCGGACGAACGGTCGGAATACCTGTGCAACTCCCGCTCGGCACTTGAGAGTGCAGGGGCAGTCGGCGCTTCTGGAAGTCCGGGCAACACCTCCTGAGCGGACGGTGCCGAGGATACCGGTCGGGGCTTCAGTGCTGCCTTCACATCCTCCTTCGCCCCTTGGTAGAACGAGGTCTGTGTGGCCGGGTTAGGAGGTGCTGAGGACGCCGCCCGCGATGCCCTCCTCACCCATGAGGGAGCATCTCCCGGTTGGCGTGGAATGGACTTGGGTGCGGCCGGTGCATCGACTGCGCCGAGCGGGAACTCTTCGGTTGGCTCCCCACCGGTCGGCACCTGCTTGAGCGTGTGCTTGAGCGCTCGCTCCAACCGCTCAAGGACGCGCCATGAGTTTCGTAAACGAACCTCTCTCTTTGTGGGATGGACATTGACATCCACCTCGTCGTTTGGAATCTCAAGGTGGAGGACGGCGATTGGATGCCTGCCCACCATCAAGCGGGTGTGGTAGCCTCTGCGAATCGATTTCAAGAACGGTTGGGCGGCCACCGGCCGATTGTTGATGATGATGTGGACATCGTCTGAGCGGCCGCGCGAGATGTCGGGCGGAGAGATGAATCCGGTCCACTTCTCGTCGCCGGGGGCGTCGGAGTCCGCTGGTGGTGATTGGAGTGGGATGAGTCGCTCACTCGCAGCACCGAGAAGGTCGAAGAGGCGCTCTGAAACTTCATCGGTGGCCGGCGTCTCAAGAATCGAGCGGCCATCAACGGTCAGTCGGAATGAGACTCCGGGGTTGCAGAGTGAGTGCGAGACTACGACATCGACGACCTGCGCCGTCTCTGTGGCAGGCCTGCGCTGGAAGGCGAGTCTTGCCGGCTGGTTCGCGAACAGGTTTCGGACTCTGACAGTGGTTCCTTCTGCCATACCCTGTGGCTCGACCTCGGCGACTTCGCCATCGAATACTTCGATTCCTCTACCGGCACCTCCAACAAGCCTGCTAGAGAGTGTCAGATGAGAGACTGCTCCCACGCTAGCAAGTGCCTCGCCGCGGAATCCAAGCGTCCTTATCGCCTCCAAGTCAGCAGCGTCATCCAACTTGCTAGTGGCGTGACGGGTCACCGCGAGTGGCAACTCCTCGGCAGGAATCCCATGCCCATCGTCAATTACGGAGATGAGGTCGAAACCACCTCTTTGAATCTCAACATGGATGCGCGTCGCACCTGCGTCAACCGAGTTCTCCAAGAGTTCCTTGACCACCTGAGCAGGCCGCTCAACGACCTCTCCCGCGGCAATCAGTCCGATGGTCTTGTCATCGAGCTGCTTGATTGGCGTCCTGCCAACAGTCTCGACGACTCCCACCTTCACTCCTCCATCCATTCATGCTGGCCACGCAGGATTCCACGTAGTTCGTAAAGCAGGTCCATCGCCTCACGCGGAGACAACGCATCGGGGTCAACCTCCTGCAATCTGGCAAGTGCCGCCGCCTCAGTCGGCTCAAGACGGGGGCCGCTCACAATCGGTGGTTCACCATCGGACTCGCCCTCCTCTATCTGCGCACCACCCTGCTTCACCTCGCCGGCTCCTTGGGGGAGCATCCAGCCGTAGAGTGACGACTGCCCATCGCCACGCGCTATCGGGCTGCCACTCTCTCCAGCCCGCGCACCCTCAGCGTGAGCCTCCAAGAAGAGGAGCAGGTCGCGGGAGCGCTCTACGACATGGCTCGGCAGACCTGCGAGCGCCGCCACCTGAACTCCGTAGGAGTCGTCGCACGGCCCATCGGCAACGGTGTAGAGGAATCGAAGTTCGTCGCCCTTCTGAGCGACCTGCACATGGACATTGACCAGCCCTTCGACCTCCTCTTCCAACCCCACCAATTGGTGATAGTGAGTTGCGAACAGGCATCTGCAACCGACTCGCGTGGCAACATCCTCGGTGACCGCCCAGGCGATGGCGAGCCCATCGAAGGTGGATGTCCCTCTGCCTATCTCGTCCAGCAGGACCAGTGAGCGGGGAGTGGCTCGGCGCAGAATGTGTGCCACCTCGATCATCTCGACCATGAAGGTCGAGCGCCCTCGGCGAATGTCGTCATGAGCGCCTACCCTCGTGAAAACGCGGTCAACCAGACCGATTCTCGCCCTTTCAGCAGGCACGAACGAGCCTGCCTGTGCAAGGATGGATATCAGCGCCGCCTGCCGGAGGTAGGTCGACTTCCCACCCATGTTTGGCCCGGTCAGCAGTAGGAAGCGACGTTTGTTGTCGAGTGAGAGG
>CAUZJP010000051.1:0-7386 GCA_963580235.1 Candidatus Thalassarchaeaceae archaeon | reverse complement strand
GTCATTTCTGAGGTTGGAGAGTTTGCATCCCGCACCGAGATTGACTTCTCTTCCTAGAATCGAGTCTCCGACATAGTTGAAGTGAGGAGCCTTTGCACCGGGAAGAAGCAGTGAATGTTTGATTTCACTCGCATGTCCGAGAACCGAGCCCTCGCAGAGCCAACTGTTCGGTCGCACATAGGCACCATGCCTGACCTCCGCCTCAGGTCCGATGTAACAGGGCCCCTCGATTCGAACACACTCCCCAATGTTTGCTCTATCGTCGATGCAGACAGGGCCTGAGGTTTCATCGATTGACACAGAGTCGGGTACGGAGTCGGGAACCACATGCCCGAAGCGGTCGAGAAGTGTTGCCAACTGCGCCTTTAGTCCAGCATCGTTGTCAGGGTCTAGAATCAGCCAAACCGGCTCATCATGCTCTGGCACTTCTGGGATATGACCCCTGACCTCTGAGCCTGCAAGGCCCGGCCAAAGCGCCTGTGCGGTCAACTCACTCAGCGGGGTTGCCATCAGTTGGCGGAGCCGGCCGACAGGCTTGATGCTTTCACTCGTCCGCTAGCCGCGGTGCAGCGGCCAAAACCGCATCACTGCACCCTAAAGCGAACTGTTCGAAGTTGGAGTTGAACATCTTGGCGAGTCGTTCTGCGATTGCATCGTAGGCGGCACAATCGTCCCAAGTGTCTCGAGGGCTGAGGATCCCTGCTGGGACGCCCGGACAGGAAGTTGGTACACTAAACCCAAAACGCTCATCGACGACGAACTCAACATCGTCAAGAGTTCCGTCAAGAGCTGCGTTCAACAGAGCGCGAGTCCACCGAATCTTGATGCGGTCACTGTTGCCATATCCGCCTGCAACCCAACCGGTGTTGAGCAACCAACAGGAGGCGCCGTACCGCTCCACCTTCTTCGAGAGAATGTCGGCGTACACACTCGGATGCATCGGCATGAAGGGCGCCCCGAAGCAAGCCGAGAAGGTCGCTTGAGGCTCGACGACACCGACCTCAGTTCCGGCCACCTTGGCGGTGTATCCAGAGATGAAATGGTACGCCGCCTGCTCCGGCGAGAGCCGGGAGATAGGCGGCAGGACGCCGAAGGCGTCGCAGGTCAGGAAGACGACATTCTGCGCGTGCCCTCCCCTACTGCCGAGCACCCTGTTCTCAATCGCCTCTATCGGGTACGACCCGCGCGTGTTCTGGGTCAGTGAGATATCGTGGAAGTCCGGCACCCCGTCAGCGTCGAGTATGACATTTTCGAGGATGGTCCCAGGCATTCGGGTGGTGGCGAAGATGGCGGGTTCGTCTTCGGCCGAGAGGTCGACCATCTTGGCGTAGCATCCACCTTCGAAGTTGAACACGCCGGTGTCGTTCCAACCGTGCTCGTCATCACCGATGAGAGGCCGCTTCGGGTCGGCGGACAGAGTCGTCTTTCCGGTTCCGGATAGGCCGAAAAATACAGCGCAATCACCCGATTCGCCGACATTTGCGGAGCAGTGCATCGCGAGATGTCCTCGAGATGGGAGGAGGTAGTTCATGATGCTGAAAATCGACTTTTTGATTTCCCCGGCATACTCGGTGCCGCCGATGATTACGCACCTTTCGGAAAAGCAGACAATCACGAAAACCCCGGAGTTGACACCATCCTCGTCAGCATCTGCCAAGAAACTCGGAGCGTGTAGAACCGTGAATTCAGGTTGGTGGTTTTCCACTTCGCTCACGCTTGGGCGAAGGAACATGTTTCGGGCAAAGGCGGCGTGCCATGCATTTTCGGTTACCACTCGAATCGAGAGTCTCTCCTCCTCGTCAGCACCAGCGTGCAGATCTTGGACGAACAACTCGGTTTTGGTGTTGAGGTGAAATCTCACCTTTTGACGCAGATTGTCGAACACCGCGCGGGTCGTAGGCATGTTCACCTTACCCCACCAGACGGTATCCTCGACCACCTCTTCTCGGACGATGAATTTGTCATTGGGTGAGCGCCCAGTCCTATCCCCCGTTTGGGTTACCAATACCCCATGTGCAGAGAGGACACCCTCCTGGCGAGCCACCGCCATCGGGATGAGGTTCTCACAGTTCACATTCCAATGAACATTGCCAGCAGGGTTCAGTCCATGTGTGTCTAATCCAACAGGGCCTCTCGGCCCGCCTTCCACAGGAAGGGTGGCTGTCATGTCGCGGTCGGGTCGCGGCACCTCTTAGAATCCATCGGCGAAGAACCGCCGTTTTTTGCAAGGTGGATGTGCCGCGAATTAGGCAGGGGCCACCTTGATGGAGGAGCCTAATCCTCAAGCGTAGCGATGGCGGACGGGGAGGAGTCGAAAGATGACAAGGTCATCCGGAAACGAAGCTTCGACATGGGAGGTGGTATGGACCTCTCCGGCTTCCTTGACGCTGATGCAGCCGATGAGGCAAACGAGACGCGCGAGGCGCGTGCTGCACTGCCATCCCCTACCACAGAAACCGAGGTTGAGGATGTTGCGATGGGTGACATGTTCGATCCGTTCGCGACCGGTTCACAACCGGGCGATGTGGAGCGAGACGGCTCAATTCGACTTCCGCCTGAAATAGATACCGTGACCGAGATCGCCACGACCGGCGAGAAGCGACTCCATTGGGGCATAATGGTCGGCATGATTGTCGTCTATTCGCTCGTTGGCTGGCTCGTCGGCACTACTCTGGACCCTCTAATCGGTCTGTTCGGGCTGATTGGGCTCGCTGCCCTCGGCTTCTTCCTCGGCGAGCGCTGGGTACCGGACCCGGCGATGAGGATGCTCGGCATCACCTGGGTAATCATCACGATGAAACTGCTGTATGGGCTGGCAATCGACCTACACCACTGGGAGTTGTGGGGAGTTTTCCCAATCGACGCCACCCAGTTGGGAGGCCTTCTGCTCGTCCTCGTCGGCCTCAATGTGTTCGTCGCATACCACCACGACGAGGACGCTATCGCCGCACAAGCGACCCTAGTGCTTCTCGCCATAGGTTCTGGTGCGGGTGCAGTCTACGGTCAGTTGGGGGTTGCGGGTGGAATTATTGTCGCGACACTTCTCCTGCATGGCATCGCCATCCACCGCAAGAGCGGCAACCTCGCAGCGATGGGAATCGCCTTCTCAAACATCTGGATCGGACTGCACGCCTTCTCCACAGGGTGGAATATCGGAGCGCTCGAAATCGTTTCGTTCGATGAACCGCTGCTACTCTTCCTGCTGCTAGGCGGCATCAACGCGGTGAACGCGGCAATCGCTGCCCACTTCGCCCGCGCCGAGAACTGGTTTAGCCAAGCCCTCTCACTGGTCGGTTTAGGGAAGCCCGGGCTTTGGTCGGTGTCGATTGGGTTGGGCATGGGTGGTGCGCTGCTGGCCATCGCCGCACACCGGGCGGAGACCAGTTATTCACTCGGGCTGGTCGCCATGCTGCTCGCCAGTTTCGGAGGCTCATACCTGGTCGTGCGAGGGGTGGAACTGAAACGGGTGGTGACTCCTCTGGCAGGTGGTCTGATACCGATTATCTTCATCCTCATCTTGATTGAAAGTGGCCTCTTCGAAATGCCGTTTGAACTGACGGGATACGATGTTTTCACCGCTTTGGCATCATTCCTGACAGCCGGAGTCCTGCTCTCAAACCAACGGGTGGTCTCCGACCATGTTCTGTGGGGTGGGAGCCTTGCCATCATGCTCTTGATGACGATTCTGATTCCGGCTCAACCCTCTAACCAAGGGGGTGACGGAGCGTTGCTTCTGCTCGCCATGATGGGGCTCATGCATCTTGGAACCGCCGCTCTTGCACTGAAGCGACACTCGCCCTCACTCGCTGGAGTAACCATTCTCTCTCCTTGGGTTTGGGTGCTCATCATTACCTTCTGGTCAGCCGGTGCGAGGACCTTCAATGCGACCAACCAAGAGTGGGAACTAGCCGCTGGTGTTGTCGGCTGGGATGGTTGGGTGCTTGTCGGCTATCTCTGTCTGGTTACTCTTCTCCAGTATCCCGTCAACCGGGCGCTGGGTGATTCGGGAGTCAATCTCGCCGCCCGTCTAGTCGGTCTCTCTGAGGTCGGAGCCCGTCTGCGTGACAGTGGAATGATGCAACTGTGGAATCTCGGATTCATCCTCTCGCTGCTCGTCTGGGTATCTGCGACCCGTCCCGGTGAGATGCCAGGACTCGGCCTTCTCCTCGGGCTCGCCGTGCTGATGGCCGTGCACATCTTCGCGGAGTGTCGCGGCGAGCATCAGGACAACCCTCGCACCCTGCTCGTTCTGTTCGGCGTGACCGCTGCATGGATGCAGTGGCGGTACGACCTCGACGCCGCATGGATGGTCCTCACCGTCGCCTCACTAGGCTCGTTGGTCATCTTCGATGAGCGCATCGAGCTGGAGGACGTCCTGACTCTTCTGATGGGCTTCCTGACGGTCCAGATGCTACTCTTCTCACTCGACCAGAATTCTGAGTCCCTGCTCGGAGACGCCACCCTCCTAACCGATTCAGCAACCGGCTGGGTCGCCCTCGCCTGCGTCACCCTCACCCTCGTGCTCTATCTCCCGCGCGCGGGCACCATGGAGAAGTTGCTGAAACCAGCAGCATCGTCAGTGGTCATGCTCGTCATCACCATCTGGGCGTTTCTTGGCGAATCGTCGACTATTACACAACTGATGATTGCAGGTGCTCTCTTCATCGGTTCTGGCATTTGGTTGTCCGCCCAAGGAGAGTTGCGCTCCGAGTTGAAGGCGGTCGGCAAGCGAGAGGAGCGATCTGCCCGCTACGCCCAGATAGCGGCCATCCAGCAGGGACTCGAGACCGTCGGTGTGCAGCCGAAGTTGCTGCCGTCCTCGTCTGACACCTCAGGCACCAGTGGCGACTCGACGGCTCCACCTGTCTCAGCCGCCGCCGAACAGCCCCTCTCCGAAGAGAGACCCATCGTCTCCCAAGACCCCTCCGCATCACAGAAGACCTACCATTTCCTCGATTCCGATTTGGCCGCAGCAGCAGCGAATGCGTCGCCAGAGATGGTGGAGGCGACCTCTCAGGCAGTTTCCGTAGGGCAGATGAAGACCCTTTCACCAGAACTCATAACCCAGGCAGAACGCATGCGCAAGAAGTCGAAGCGGCGGGGGGAATTGAGCAACGAGGAGGTCTTGTACGGGGATATCCACCACAAGCCAGTCATCGTTCTAACCTTCATCGCGGGAGTCATCATATTCGGTCTTTGGAGCGCTTGGAATGCAGGTTCTGCAGCGGCTGGAATCCTCATCATATGCGGTACCATCAGTCTTGTTCTGATAGGAATCTCACGCTGGCGAGCGAGCGCCAATGACCTCTCGCTCCCGGATGTGCTCGGTCTCGAGACTCCGTTCGCTGCAACGATGCTCGGTCTCACCCTACTCCACATGGTCGGTCGGCTCGCACCCGGCTCAACCCTTGGAGACCAACTCGACTTCGCTGTACTCTGCGTCATGCTCGTGGTGCTCGGAGGAATATCCCTCGTGGGACGCAAGGACCTAGTCCACAGGATTCCCTCCGTGATCGAGTGGCTAATCGCCTGTCTGGTAATCGCTCGCTTTTCCGGTGCCATACTTGCCGGCTCGATGCCGTTACCCGTTCTCACCGACCCGTTCACCCTACCTCGGGGTGGCTCGACCCTGACCTATGTCGTCCCTTGGATTGTTGTTGAGGGAGTCATCTTTGCCGCTGTTCTTGGCTGGGACTGGATTGAGGGAGTACGTCGAAAGAACTCGCTTCCCGATTTCCACGGGGCGGCTGGCCGAGGCGGTTGGGTGCTCGTCATCACGATGCTGTCTTTCGGGCCAGCAGCGTTGGTGGCCATCGTTCTCGGGCTGCGCCGCGCCTATCAGTGGAGACAGCCGGCGGCGGTCTCAATCGACTTCTTCGCAATCGTTGTGGCATGGCTCGCATTATCGAGTTGGATAGACGGACTCCTCTACTATCTGCCACACCTGATGGTGGCACTCGGTCTCATCGCTCTGCTGGCTATGGCTGCCACTGTACCGATGCGGGCACCTCGCTGGACCAGCGCTTGGGCTTGGGATGCGCACGGCCTTCTCTTCCTTGGTGTTCTGCTGTTGTACGGCTACATCTCGCCACTGCTCGTGGTTTCCATGTTTGCACTATCACTCACCGTTTGGGTCGCCGGCATTCTGCAGTTGCGCCGTTCTCTCAGGTTCTGGGGCGCGGCAGATTTGGTGGTCGGTCTGGTCTGTGCCGCACTCGCTGCAAGAGGGGTGCTCGACTCGACGACCCTCCTGCTGATTCTTATCGCTCTCGGAATCGAACTCGGAATCATAACCTGGCTCGGCCAGAAGCACGAAGGGCAGATGGCGGTGGACTGAGAACAGCCGTGTTTTCAACACCCGCAGCGGCCCGGCCGGTCCAGTGTCTCAGCGGCTACCCGGAAGCGCCTCTCAAGGCTGGGATTTGACCAAAAAGTGGTTTTGAGGCCATTTTTCTCTCATGGAGGTGAGACGACAGCCAAGCCCAATCTTGATTTGAGGCGGCGACTAGGGAGGGGATGTGAGCGGACCTTGGATTAGTGACGAGCCTGAGGATCCACCGATTCCACTCGGGCTCAATGAGATGACGATTCCACGCGCCGCCATCCTCGCGTCACTCGGCACAATCGCCATCCTCCTCCTCTCAACCATTTGGGTTGGATGGGGTGCCTATGTCTTCCTCGGACAACTTGACGGCGCCTTCTCGACAATAGACGAGAGCTCACTGCAGGATGATGGGCGGTGGACCTGGGAGGTGATGCTGCTGTACGACACCTGTGAGCCGCGCGACGACGCTTGGGCGTGGCCAGAGAACCTCTCCGCGCAGGACGAGCCCTTCTGGTTACCCGGCGAACTCTCGTGCGAATGGAGGCATCAGGGTGTCAATGACCGGGCAGTAATCGCCGTCAACAACGCCGGAAACACCTCGCTCTCCCTCAAGTTGTCAGTAGAATCTGAATCTGTTAGCATCACACATCCGTCGAGTGGTATCCTCGAAGTTGAACCGGACACCTCCGAAATTTTCGCAATCCGCCTCGACTCAGCCGTCGAAGAGGAGACATTCGTCGTCAAAGTGGCTCACGCCACCGTGGAGGAGGCGGTGGTGGAGTTGGAGGTCAATCTGCTATCCGACGACGATAGAGACTCTCACATCGCACCTGGTAACCGCCTCAATGTCCACTACCATGTATGGATTTACGACACCGGCGAGGATCTCGACGAGGGTGACCTTCCCGCCACCGCGGGAGAGGACCCGATGTGCGAGGCTGGCGCACCCAGCGCCTGTTACATCAAGGGCTTCCACTGGGGCCTCGTCGGCCTAGATTGCGACATCATCGGCAACTGCATCGGGCTTGGCACCGGACCAACCCACACGGTCCTGCTTCCGC
>CAUZJP010000050.1:0-7386 GCA_963580235.1 Candidatus Thalassarchaeaceae archaeon | reverse complement strand
AGGCTTGCGAGGTAGTCGTCCATGTCACCATCAGACGAGGGCACGAGAATCGTCCCGACCACCACCGCTAGGTCACCCGAGACAACTCCGATGTCCGAGGCGAGACAGATGTGTCCAGGGCAGTGACCCGGAGTCTCCAAGACATCCCAAGTCCGCCCGCTCAAGGTGAACGAATCACCGTCTATTAGCACCCTGTCTGTGTCACATGAGGGTATCACGGTGTGGGTCTCTGCGGTCGCCCAAATAGGCGCCTGATAAATCTGAGAAATGCCGGACAGGTCGCCGATGTGATCTGGGTGTCGATGGGTGAAGACGGTCGCCACCACACTTCCTCCAAGCGCCTCGGCGGCGAGGATTCTACGCTCGAGATAGGCCAAACCCTCTGAGTCGCGGGCGGCGGGGTCAACCACGACATGCTCTCCTCCCTGCTCGCCGAGAATGTAGCAGTTGGTGTGAGTCGCTGGTGGCAGGGTATCGGTGCGCAGTGGAATGCACTCGACGCCGGGCGCGAACTCGATTCTGTGCTCACCGGTTGGTGGATTTGAGGCGAGCGCGGCAGAGGCAGCGCCTATGTCGCCTCCCTCAACTTCCAGAGCCGCCATCAAGTCGCGCAGCAAGGTAATTTGAGGCGGCGGAATACGCATCTCGCACTCCTCCCACGCAGCTAAGGCGTCTGCCGGCCGCATCCAACGCAGGGCATCGAACTCGCTGCGCTCGGCGGGGAGTGAGGGACTTGGTGGCGTAGGGTCGTGCAGATGGAAGAACCGATTAGCAAAGCGCATCGGAGAAAGAGGCGGAGTGGTTCGGAACGAGATTACCTTGAGGCCGATTGGATTTGCCGGGATGTCGCCATCCTCGGCCAGAGGCATCCAACATTTTCCATCCTCCAGAACCGCAGCACGCAGTGGTTCGGCGACCAACATCAGCCCTCTTCCTGAGGGCGCCCAGCCGACCTCCTCGACCATCTCTCGGAGAAGGGCGACCAACGCAGCACCCTCATCGTCGTCGGTGAACTGCGGCAACGCCCCAGCCGCCTCCCTGTCATAGCGCTTGACTCCTCCACCGGGAAATGACCACCAATCGGGAAACGAGGGCATTTCAGACACTCGGTGGCAAAGTAGCAACTCGACTCCCTCATCACTATCCCGAGTAACCACCAGTGAGGCGGAGGCGCGCGGCTCCGCGGGTGCGATATCAGGCACAACGAAGCCCTCGGGAACCTCGCTCATGCCTCCCCCACTGCACGAAGGGCTTGAAGCCTGTCGCCGACTTCAAGACCTACATGAGCCGCGCCGACCCCCTCGCCCCCCTCGTTGAGGAGATTGAGCGTGACCGAATCAAAAAGGAGCGATTCGCTCGCATCGGCAGGATATCACTCGCTTGGTTCATGACCCTGCTCATGATCGGATGGGTTTCCAAGTACGCCTACCGATTAATCTGAGGTTTGCTTGAAATATCCGGGCTTGGTCGGCCGACCTACAGCCCCTTAGTGTAGCGGTCCATCATCTGTGACTCTGGATCATAGGACTCCAGTTCGAATCTGGAAGGGGCTACCTACTGCTGACGGCGCGCCAGCATGACGCATCAGTTCTCTTCGCGTGTCGGCAACTCTCGCAACTCACCGGATTTTTCCATCTCAGCCCGCCGCTCGGCGCCGATGTCGGTACCCTCCTCCTCGAACTCATTGAACCGCTTGTCGAGCGCCCGGCCGAACAGCATGCTAATCGGGTCTGGCAAAATGATGAGCAGACCGACCACTATGACGACCCACCAAAACCACTCCACTGAACCACCTCACGGCTCCGCAGTCGGGTCCCAGCCCGAAACGAAGCCCTCCTCAAGTCCTGACAAAGCGGCAACCTCTGAACTCAAGTCAACCTCTAAGGAACCAAGATTCTCGGCAATCCTACCAGCATTGCTCGACTTTGGAATCGTGACGCAACCAGCGTCGAGGCACCATTTTATCGCCGCTTGAGCAGGAGTACACCCTACTCGCTCGGCGATGCCGACGATCCCCTCATCCTCCACTTTCTTCCCGCGCGCGAGAGGCGAGTAGGCCATGGTAACGGCCCCTACGGCACTTGTGGCAGCCCGGAGCCCTGGACGTTGGAGCCAAGGGTGGACCTCGATTTGATTGACGGCAGGCAGGAAGGTTGCGTACGAGCGCATATTGTCAAGGTGGTGAGCCCCGTAGTTCGACACCCCAATCGCCCGACTGAGCCCCTCTTCGAGACAATTCTCCATCCCTTCCCAAGTGGGTGCCCGATGAAACGGGTCCTTCGGCGGAGCGTGAATCAGGTAGAGGTCGAGATAGTCCAATCCAAGGTTCTCAAGAGACTCCTCGCAGCGCTGTTTTGCCGCCTCTGCGCTCACCGCGTGCGGCCGGCGAAGTTTGGTGGTGACGAACAGATTCTCGCGACTGATGACTCCCGAATCGATGGCGGTTGCAATTGCCTCTCCGACCTCATGTTCGTTCTCGTAGGCCATCGCGGTGTCGATGTGCAGATATCCCATCTCAAGCGCTGCCAAGGTGGCTGCCGTGCACTCGCCCATCTCTTGCATCAGAAAGGTGCCGAGGCCGAACTGCGGCACTTCGGAAGTGTGCGCCACTTCGCCCGAGGCTGTGCGGTGTCCGAGTGTTAACATCGGCTGCATGATGGTCGCAGAGCGTGCAGTCGCTTTCAAGCGCGCGCAACTCCAATCATTCACGGAACTCGGCGAGCAGTGTTGCCAAATCAGTCTCACTTGGCCGCATCTGCTCCTCAGAGAGGTTAGCCAACGGCGTCTCAGAGAGTTCTAGCCACTCATCCAAGGTCTTGGGTCCGGGATTGTAGTAGAGCAGTCCGGTGACATGTCGCTTCTCCTGCTCAGCCTTGTGAATCTGAGATAGGGCGGCGACTGCGTCGCTTGTGTCATGGCCACTTTCAATCGTCTCCAGCCGCAGTGTGCTGCCATTGAACAGCGCGATGTCTTGGAACTCTCCCTCTGGAATCTCAACCTCCCCAAGAGGCGTGAAGTGAGGAATGTAGTCGTATGCGTGCAACTCCATGTCGTTGTCCTTGACATAGCCGTAGGAGCGGAAGAACTCGTCATTGTTTGCAAAGGTGACACATGGCGAGATGACATCGATGACTGCGGTTCCACGGTGGCTCATCGCCGCCCGAATCAGAGCGGTGAGTTGCTTCTTGGCTCCAGAGAAGGAACGGGCCACGAATGTGCAACCGAGATTGATCGCCATCGCACACAAGTCGATTGGAACCTGCTCGTTCGGCTCAGCCTTGCGCTTCGCCGAGCCGACCTCGACAGTCGCTGAATACTGACCCTTGGTCAGTCCGTAGACGCCGTTGTTCTCGATGATATAGACCATGTTCAGGTTGCGTCGAATGGCGTGCACAAACTGCCCGATTCCGATGCTGGCCGTATCTCCGTCACCTGAGACCGCGATGAATTGCATATCCTTGTTCGTCACATTAGCGCCGGTGGTTACAGAGGGCATTCTACCGTGGAGGGTGTTGAAGCCGTGCGACTTGCCTAGGAAGTATGCAGGGGTCTTGGAGGAGCAACCGATGCCGCTCATCTTTGCGATGTTTTCCGGCTCAATGCCGTTTTCCCAAGCAGCGTTGATGATGACGCTCGAAATCTGGTCGTGGCCACATCCCGGGCAGAGCGATGAGGGGCCCCCTTGGTAGTCTGACTTCGGCAATTCGATGATGTTGAGTTTGATCGTCACGCACCCACCTCCTCCAACTTCTCAAGAATCATATCGCTGTACACGCGAGCGCGCGGGGGAATCCCATCACTGAATGCGACGCTGTGGACCCTAGGAACCAACTCGATTGGCAACTCCTTGCGAAGGATGCCGTACATCTGGCCATCCCTGTTCACCTCGAGAACGATGATTGTCTCGTGGTTTTGGACAAACTCCTCGACCATCGGGGAGAGCGGCAGAGCGCGTACCCTGCACTGGCTTACCTTGCGACCGGTCGACTCCAACTGGTCGTCAATCTCCTGAATTGTGTTCTCCATCGAGCCGAAGTAGATGATGCCCACCTCCTGCTCCTCTTCCTCCCTCAGAAGGGGTTGTGGTAGTGCTGTCCTTGAGCCGTCAATCTTGTTCTTCAGCCGCTCCATCGTCGCCACATAGATTGCCGGGTCCTCAGAGTAGACTCCATCTTCGTCACGGCCAGTTCCGCGCGTGAGTATGGGTTCCAATCCTGAGCCGGGAAGTGTTCGATAGCAGATTCCGTCGCCGTCCACATCGCGGTAGCGACCGTAGTTCTCGATTGCATCGAGTTCCTCCTGAGTGTGCAGCACCTTGCCTCGGTCCATCCTATCTGGGTAGTCGAAGCCGTCGCAGACCCAGAAGTTCATGCCAAGGTCGAGGTCGCTGAACCCGAACACCATGGTTTGGTAGCGCTCGGCGTAGTCGAAGGCCCTCCAGCCGAACTCAAAGCACTCCTCGACGGTTCCCGGGAACAGCACGATGTGCTTCGTGTCGCCATGTCCAGCTTCGTAGAGCAGGTTGACATCGCCCTGTTGGGTGCGAGTAGGCAGTCCAGTTGAAGGTCCGACACGGTTGATGTCCCAGATGACTCCGGGCACCTCGGCGAAGTAGGAGAGTCCGATGAACTCAGACATCAGCGAGATGCCAGGTCCCGAGGTGCAGGTCATGCTGCGGCCACCGGCCCAACCAGCGCCGACCACCATGCCGGCTGCAGCCAATTCATCCTCTGCCTGTATCACCGCGCAGGTCACCCCACCTTCAGAATCAGTCCTCAGTTGGGGTATGTAGTCGATAATCTCCTCTGCGAGTGAGGAGGAAGGCGTGATTGGATACCATGAGAGCATCGTGACCCCACCAAAGATGCTGCCGAGCGCAGTCGCTTCGTTTCCTTCGACGAGGAAGGTGTTCGGGTCCTTCTCGCGAGCCTCAAGACAGAAGGGATCCGACTTCTCAATGTTCTCAGCGACATACTCCCTTGCCAGATTCACCGCGGTGATGTTCATCTCGATAGCAGATTGTTTACCCTTGAACTGCTTGGCGACCGCCTTCTCAAGCACCGCCTGGTCGATTCCGACCAACTCAGCGATGACTCCGACATAGATGATGTTGGCAATCATTCGAGCCAACTTCGGATGGAGGCTTCTCGCAATCTTGGTCATCGGAACCGGATATGCGATGATGTCATCGCGCTCGACCGGCAACTTCACGTTTGTGTTGTAGATGACGACGCTCCCCGGCTCAAGAGCGGCCAAGTCCTTCGCCCAAGTCGCCTTGTTCATCAGAACCTGAATGTGGGTCCGGTCGCCCGGTGCTTGGTAGCCCGCCTCGCTCACCCTTACGATGTACCATGTGGGTAGCCCGGAGATGTTGCTCGGGAAGAGGTTCTTTCCACTAACCGGAAGCCCCATCTCGAACATCGAGTGCAGGAGGATTAGATTCGCAGACTGCGAGCCTGTTCCATTGGCTGTTGCAATGTTGAATGTGAAGTCGTTGACTACCTTTTCCATCGGTGTCTTACCCCTGATGCCTCTCGCTGTCCTACGGACAGTTCCTTCGCCCTCACTCCCTTCCGCGACACACGCAAGCCTTGAGGCTTTGCTTGCTGGTTCCAACCGATTTTCGTTCAATGGACCCATACAATTCATTCCGTTGGATTCATCAGTGCGACAGGGTTCGGCCGCAGCATGATTCCTGAGGGGCTGAAGACTGCGTGGCTGGAGGCCGAGGGAGCGAACGACGCAGGCGAGCACGACCAAGCGCTTGAGATTCTGCGCGGTGCATGGGCTGAATTCCCAGACGCTGCGGACCATGCGAAGACTTGGTTCTACGCTGCTGAGGCGGAACACGCACTCTCGACTGCTAGCGACAAGTCGGACCGCAAGATGATGCGCAAGGCGCATGAACACTATCAAAAGGCGCTCAAACTCGACCCCAAGCACCGCGCTGCTCGACGTGGCGACAACGCCATTCTCGTTGAGATGGATGGTCAGGGATTTAGAGCCACGTCCATGCCACGGTTGTGGGCTGACGGGACGCCAACCATGTACGGCATTATCGCCATCTTGGTAGTTGGCATGCTGATGCTGACTTCGTTGAAGTACCTGCCAGAGATCAAGGCGGCACTCAACATATCTTCCGAGTCCTCAGATGATTGGGATGCGACCCTGACTATCGAGTTCTATCCCGAGGCTGCTCCTAAGGCGGTTGCCTCGTTCAAGTCCCACGCTGAAAATGGTCGCTATGACGGAATCGCCTTCCACCGAGTCATTGACGAATTCATGATTCAGGGCGGTGACATATCGTACGGAGCCTATCCTCTACAAGAGGAAGGCCCGGGAACTGGAGGATATTCGGCAGTCTGGTTTGGGCAGGGCCAGGAGGGGGACATGACCACTTGGAGCATGCCCGATGAATTTCACCCAAGCTACCGCCATGTCCCCGGTGTTCTTTCGATGGCGAACTCGGGTGCGGACACAGGAGGCAGCCAATTCTTCCTCATCGACAAGGACAGCACCCCTGATTGGCTCGATGACAAGCACTCCGTTTTCGGTCAGGCAACTGAAGGTACCTACCTAGGCAGTGAAATTGGTGGAATCGAGCTGATTGACAGAATCAGTCTAGTTGAGGTCGGTGCGATGGACCGACCCATTTCCCCACCCTACATTCACAGCATCGACATCTCCGGCGACACTGCATACATGCATATCGTCTTCCCATGATTCCGCCGTAGGCGGACTCCGTGAGGTTGAAGGACAACCCCCCGCCCGTTAGACTGAGGGATACTGTGGGTGGGCCTGAGCAGTTCGAACTTGCAGATGGTTCGATTGCCGCTTTCCATTCACTTCCAACCAAGGCAGCAGCACTCGGAGTTAGTCTTGAGAACCTTCCATACACCATTCGAGTTCTGCTTGAGGCGGCACTGCGCAAGTGCGACGGATTCCTAGTTACCGAGGAGGACGTCGAGCGCATCGCGTCGTGGACCCCCGATATGTCAACGGCTGAGATCCCCTTCATGCCGAGCCGCGTGCTTCTTCAGGACTTCACCGGTGTTCCAGCGATAGTCGACATCGCCGCCCTGCGGGATGCGATGGTCGAATTGGGCGGCGATGCGAAGAAGATCAACCCACAGGTCCCGGTTGACCTCGTGATTGACCACTCGGTCCAAGTCGATGTCTCAGGTCTCTTCCCCGACGCCCGCGAGCGTAACTTGGAGATTGAGTACGAGCGTAATCTGGAGCGCTACCAGTTCCTCAAGTGGGGGCAGAAGTCCCTCGACAACTTCCGCGCTGTGCCACCCGGCCGCGGCATCGTTCACCAAGTCAACTTGGAGTGGATTGCCTCTGTCGCCCGAGAACAGGATGGCGTCTGGATTCTCGACACAT
>CAUZJP010000049.1:0-7392 GCA_963580235.1 Candidatus Thalassarchaeaceae archaeon | reverse complement strand
CACCCCCGTGACATCGATCCCAGAGAAGGTAATCTGTTGTTCCTTTGACAAGCCGGCCATTGAGACGGGTCTGGTGACCGTCTGGTACTCGTCCTCTTGAGCAATCCCATCACCATCGTCATCGACCCCCTCTCTCCAGTAGTGGAGGGTTAGGTCCTCTCCCAACGCCTCACCGTCCGAGATGGTGACGATGACCTGCAAGGGAGTGAACGTGTCCCAAACATGTCCGTTCGCATCGAGCAGACCGTTGCTTGTGAGAACTTGGAAGATTTCTGCCACTGGAGGGGTGACATCGGAGAAAACCTCCACCGTGTCCATCGGTCCAGTAACATCCTCAGTTCCGAATGAACCACTAGCCGGTCCGACACGCACGATCCGTGGAATGAGAGTGCTCATCGAACTGTCCTCAGGCAGCGTCAGGGTGCCGCTGAATGAGCCGTTGTCATGGCTCCCCATAGGGAAGTCAGTGCCGCTGAAGTCAACTCCGACAGAGTAGCCGTCAGTAAGTGGCCTATTGCCCGATGAGTCTTGGAATCGGACGGTCCCACTGATGCTGACATCTGAGCCACCCTCGGCGTAGAAGTCCCGGTTGGGGTCGATTGTGATGATGCGGTCAAACTGGTCACGCACCTCGAACGAGTCGATCTGAAGGTCATTCTCTATGGCGTTCTTGCCGGGGCCTCCCGAGAGGGCGAACGCTGGGGAGAGGCCGACACCACTTGCGTTGACAGCCTGCGACATCCAGTCGATGTCGTCGACATCATCGATCAACCAGGGGATTTCAAACTTCCATGTGACAACCCAGTTCATTCCATCATGAGTTACACTCGAGGAGGGTAGTAGGTCAATGGGGGCGGTTCCGTTGCTCGTGAAGGTGCCTCCGGATAGTAGGTCGGTGACCTGCCAGCGGATGGTCTCTCCACCGGTCGCATCGCCGCTGAGCGAAATATCAGAGATGAGGTCATCATCTGTCAGGTGGTCGTGCTTGGTGACAATCTGATAGACCTCTCCTGCCGGATACATTGTTCCTGCTGGGACGCTGAAAGGTAGGTTCTCAATCATCCTCTCGTGGATAATTCCGCCGTCGAGGCCGACCGCCCCCTTGTCGGCGAGGAAGGTTAGCGGAATGTCGATCGAGGTAGGGATTGAGCCGGCTAGTTGGCTGGCGTGATAGTCGTAGAGCTGCTGGCCGAGGCCGGTGACGTTTTCAGTCAGCTCGTAGCCGATGGTGATGCTCTGGATGTCGACATCCATGTTTTGAGGCGACGAGATTCCGAACTCCACCGTCTTCCACAGCCGTCCAGTGGAGGGGTCTGTGTAGTCCGCCGCTGAGTTGTTGATGAGGCTGAGCCAGTAGTCGAACTCCTTGTAGTAGACTCCGTCGACTGCGGGCGAGTAGCCATGATGGGCAGTGGCGCCATCCAAACTGAAGGTGATGTCGGAGATTGGTGCCGACGCAGTGAGGGTGATTCCTCCACTCGTGACCACGGCTCCGTCTGGAACCAAGACGACGAATGTGTCCGTGCCGTTGGTGGTGCTCAGAGAAGCGGTTGTAGTTCCTGCGGGATTTGTCGTTCCATCAGTTGAATGAATGAGGGATTGCCAGCCGAGATGACCGAAGTTCGGCGAATAGGGGAATGCCCAGTCGACTGTGCCGTCATCGGTGACGTCGATTTCCGGGTTCAGTGCCGGCTGCACCATCAGTCCGGTCGCGGTCGCCCACTCAAGGTAGCCATTGGTAGAGACGATGTAGCGTACCTCGAAACCGGGCTCGCGGCTCTGGAATGAGAGTGTGGAGTTTAGTGAGCCGTTTGCGACTATGTTCCCCAGAATGTCCAACAGTACGACGGTGACCCCTTGTCCCACACCGGTGACATTCACCTGTTGGATTGGCGCCGAAGAGACGACTGAATAGCCTTGGATGGTGCGCGGAGTAGGGTTGTTGTTGGTCGCAGTTCCGTTCACATCAGTGAATCCAGAGAGTCCCGCCCAAGAATGAAAGCCACCGAGTCCACTGAAGTAGCGAACGCCTCCGTAGTGAATCTGGTCCACCAACGGGGTTACGAACGGGTTCGAAGTTGCGAGGTGAATTCGAATCTTGATTGCCGGGTAGGTGTCCCTGTCGATTCCAGCGAGGGTCGTCGGGAGGGCGACATTAGCATATCCGTCCAACGGGTTCCCTGCGGTGTCGGTGATGCTCGCTCTCACTGTTGTGTTCGGGGGGACAGTGGCGTCTACATCTAGGAATCCTAGCCCTAGAACGGGTATGGAAATCGCCGGGCTGAGCCAATCGCCTGAATTCTCGAAATAGTCGACTTCGACACCGATTTCATCGAGATACCAGCCGTCGTATGTGACCGAGCCGTCGGTCGCAAAAATGAACTTGAATTGAACGGAACTGCCCTGATATTGGGTGAGGTTTCCGGTTTTGGTTTGCCATGTCGTGGTTGCCTGGCCACAAGTGCCAGACCCACGCCCGTTGAACACCGCCAAGCCGGCTAAACTGTGGCTGGCGAAGGTGCCGATCGTCCCATCGTACCAAGTGCTGGTCTGACCGGGGCCAGTCACGGACGGGTCAAATTGGGTGAATGTGCCATTGTTGACGGAGATGAAGACGGCACCTCCATCGTAATTGCTCTCGGCACACATCCAGTGGTCGAAGGTTAATCGGGCACTCGCCCCCGCTGGAATGTTGTATACAGGGGTCAGCAGTTCAGTGTCCATGTTGTTCACATAACTGCTGTCGGGTAATGTCGCAAAGCCGTAGACTCCACTCGACCAACTACCCGGCCCCGAGGTCGCAGTTGGGCTCAACTGTCCATAGTCCCACTCCTCAGATGCGGAGCCGACATTGGTCACACCCCAACCGCCTGGGGGGAAACTTGGAGAGTCCTCGAAGCCGTAGGTGTCGAGAAGACCACCCTGTCCGATGAGGAGATAGGACCAGTCATCGACGGTGTGAGTCCCATGGGTGGCAAGATAGTGGAAGGCAGAGCCCGAATTTGCCAACGGATTGTCGTAGTAGGAGGTGGAGTTGTTGCCGGCACTTGAGAGAATCTGAATCCTGTCGAGCGTCACGCCCTCGAGGTTGTCGAGTGTTCCACCGTTGTTGATGATGCCGTCCACTTCGACGACATAGCGTAGGTAGACCGGACTTTGGCCAACATATGTCGCCGGAATCGTCAGGTCGAGGTTGATGAAGCCGTTCGTCTCATCTCCATAGGTGGTGGTTCCAACCGTATACCCGTTTCCCGGTATCGGTCCTGTCCGTCCGGCACAAGTGGTGGTCGTGGCGTTTGAGCCGCTTGACAGGTCTTCCCAGGTGTTGTTGTTCAGAGACATCTCGATGCAGAGGTTGTCCCAGACTCCTCCCTCAAGGTCCCATTCAAGCCGAGTTCGAAGAATCGGGTTTCCGCTTGTCGCCGAGAGATTCAGAGGGTTGACTTGCAATGCACCGTAGGTATTTGCCGCATAGGTACAGGTTCCAGTGAACGCATAGCAGCCGTGGTGGAAGTAGCCGACTGCGCTCCCTTGGTTGATGATGGTCAGGTTGTCGATGAAGACTCCCGGCCGGATGGTGCTGGCTGGGTCAGTCCACAGTTGAAGACGGAACTGGATGGTGGTGGCGTTCGAGATACCGGTCAGGTTGTCCAACTCGAATACGGGATGTTGCCAGCCGGAGTGTGCGACCTTGGCCCAGACCGGGAAGCCGTGGCTCCCATTGGCGGATTGATTTGCTCCGGATGGGAGGGTGGCGTTTGGAGAGATGGTGTTGGTATAACCAGCAGTTAGCGGCGAGAACCAAGTCCAATTCCCGTTGTCGAGCCGATACTCAAGCCACGCCCCATCCATGTCACCGTTGGTGTTGCTCGGGGTGTGCAGGTGGTACCAGAGGTCAAACTCAAAGGTGAAGTTTGAGATTGGTGAGGGCAGATTCAATGCCGTGCCGGCCAGCCATGAGTTGCTGCCTGCCGGGACCCCACCATTCGGATTGGTCCCAACCGCAAGATTTCCTTCGGTCGGTGTTGCGGGAATCGTCCCGTTGGTCACGGTGTTTCCGCCGTTTGAGGCGGGAGTTCCCGAATAGTTCAACTCGGTCGGAATCCAGTTGACTGCAGAGCTGCCCCCGGTCGTGAATGCGGCCGGCAGTTGGTAGGATGGTGGGCTGTTGAAGTGGTCGACATTTCCGAAGGAGCCGTTGGTGTCGAGTGACAGCATCTCGTCGAAATGGGTCCAAGTGGTGTCGGCAAAAGTTCCTGAGGAGAAATTTGCATTTGAGGTGACGCCGTCCCAACCGCTTCCGTTGCCGATGACCGGCATCACGTCAGCGTCGACATTGAGCCAACCGTCGAGAATGGTCGCATTGCCGGGGACTTCCCATGCATCTACGACTCGGGTATTTCCAGTCGAGGAGATGGCGGGGGGGCCGGAATAGCTGGCGATGTCCGCTGCGCTGAGTGGCGTTAACACCATCAGAAGCAGGATGCCAATCGCAACTCTATGATTGGACTGCTCTCGTTTCATGGCGCCGCCTCGGTAACGACGGCGATGTGGCGAAGTCCTTCAAACCTCCCGCCCGCGCGCGGACGCTCACATGTGCGAGAAACGCCCTAGATTTTCATATCAGAACAATCCTCATGGCGACTCTCAGCGAGGGAAAACAGAGCCACTGGCGAGAATTGAACTCGCGACCTACGCCTTACCAAGGCGTCGCTATACCTCTAAGCCACAGTGGCGGCGAGCCGGTCGAGCCACGAGGCCGGTTTAACCATGTTCATGGCGCCAATCGGTATGTCTCTAGCACCTGTCAATCGTCACCATGAAAGGGGAGTCGCCGGTCGCCGTGAACATAGCCGAGATCGCATAGCCTGGTATCGCGCGTGACTGGAAATCACGTGGGTTCGTCCCGCGGGAGTTCAAATCTCCCTCTCGGCGCCAATTCGGCTCTATGCGAGAGTGCTTTGAATCGAGGTCTACGACCTCGCAAGGGGTGTGCGCTTATCCGCTCAGCCTCAATCCGAGTGCTGATGGATGAGGCGGAGCCATCAGACAAGCCCACCGGTGATGCGTTTGATTCAGCACCCGAAGGGGAGCAGATGCACACCGGTCTGAGGCTCTCGGAACTTCGTTTGGCTCAGCGCCTCTCGTTGCAGCAGACATGGCTTCTCCCTCTGCACGAACTGAAGGTGGAACTACTATTCCATTACAAGAAGGTCAGCGAGACTTGGGGCCGAGGCCATATCGTGACACTGCTCGTCGGTTCGTTGGCTTTTCTGTTCGGAACATGGGACCTCAACAGCGGCGAACTATCCGGCGGCGGGGACATCTGGCAAGTGGGACTTTCCGGAATGAATGCGGTGGTCTGGCAAGCCTTTGCGATGCTGATGGTCAGCTACGGGCTTTGGGTGATTTTCGTCTACCGGTTGATGGCCGATTTCCCGCTGATGAGAGGTCAGACATTCTACCTGCTAATCGCTTGGGTAGCGGTTCAATTCGGGATGATTAACTCCCACGCCAACAGTCCGAGATTCCCTATCGGGGCCACTTGGCAAAACTCGGTTTGGTTCGGCGTCAGTATTGCAATTCTCTCATTCCTGTCATTCAACACTTGGCAGGCTGTGTTGCAGACTCGTGACTTACATGTCGAGAGCAAGCATAGCCACCCCGACCCGCGGCAGATGATTCAGGCTATGCGTGACCACAGCCTGATCGCTTGGAGCGCCGTGCTAATCAGTTGGGGGCTCCTTGTACTGGTGAACGGTTGGAGCGGCGCTCATGCCATCGCGCTGAGAGACCCATCGGATCTTTGGCCGCTAAGGGTTCTATACTTCGTTACCGGTGTTGCGAGCATCTTCACGCTGCTCCACCTCCTCTGGTTCCCACAGATGATGTTGGGCGCCGCCGGCGAGGTGATAGAATCCGACCGCGCTCGTGAAGTGAGTCGCGGGTTGCGGGGCGAGGACAGTGTAGTCACGCGGCAACGCGGTTCCTGCCCAGCATGTGGAGAGGTGACTGCAGTCAGCAGGCTTGCAACCGGTGAACTCGAGGTCACCTGCGGCGACGACTCATGTGATGGAATCGGCAGCCCCGGGGCGCGCTGCCCTGCCTGTTCCAAGGTATTGCCCACCCGGGTCTCCTGTGAAAGCTGTGGGACTAGTGCCCCGGTCATCGACCATCTGGCGGACGAGGATGCGTGGTGAACGATGGATGTCAATACCATCCGCGAGGACTTCCCCACTCTCCGCGTGGAGAATCCTCTGACCTATCTCGACAACGCCTGTGTCACGCTGCGCCCCGACTCGGTCATCGAGGCGGTTAGCCGCTACTATTCCGAAGGACCAGGATGCGGAGGCCGCAGTCCACATCGATGGGGTTCCGCAGTCACACAGATGGTAATGAGGACGAGAAGAGCGGTGGCCGACTTCATCGGAGCTGAGCGGAATGAGGTTGTGTTCACCCACAACGCAACAGCCGCCATCAATCAGGTCGCATACGGCCTAGACTGGCGGAAGGGAGATGTCATCCTGACAACCGACCGAGAGCACAACAGCAATCTTGTCCCTTGGTTGCAACTCGAGCGCCGGCTCGGCGTCGACCATCGGTGCGTCGCCTCACATTCTGACAACACCTTCGACCTCGAAGCGTTCGAGGCCGCGTGCGCAGACGCGGGATCATCTCTTCGCTTGGTCGCAGTGGCACAGTTAGGCAATCTGGATGGAGTCTCTGTCCCGGTTCGGGAGGTGTGCAAGATTGCTCATGACCACGGTGCGAAGGTTCTCGTCGACGGCGCCCAGAGCGTGCCCCATTCACCGACTGATGTCTCCCTCCTCGACTGTGACTACCTCGCCTTCAGCCTCCACAAGATGCTCGGCCCTAGTGGAATGGGGGTACTATGGGGAAGGGAGGAGTCATTGGCGAATCTCGAAACCATCTCGGGTGGTGGTCAGACAGTCTCCATGGCGAGCGAAACCACGCTGGACTTCGTGCCTGGCCCGGCGCGGCTTGAGGGCGGACTGGGCCACTATGCGGGAATCGCCGGAACTGGGGCGGCAATCGAGTACCTCAACCGAATAGATTTGGCTGAACTTCAGGAGCATGAAGTCGCCTTGAATCGCATCATCACCGATGGTGTGGCAGGAATCTCCGGTGTGGGGTTGATCGGCCCTGCGGATGCAGCGGCTAGAGCGGGAATAACGGCGCTGACCGTGGAAGGGTGCGATGTGCACGACCTCGCCATCGTACTCGACGAGGCGGGTGGGGTCATGGTTCGCAGCGGCTACCACTGCGTCAACGGTTGGTTCCAAGCGCGTAATCTGATGGCTGGAAGCTTGCGGACTTCCGTTTATCTCTACAACACCGAAGAAGAGTGTAGACACTTCACCGATATCTTCA
>CAUZJP010000048.1:0-7456 GCA_963580235.1 Candidatus Thalassarchaeaceae archaeon | reverse complement strand
GCGGTCGCCGCCATCGGCAACACACCACTGATTCGCCTCAACAGAATCACCTCCCACCTTCAAGGCTCAGAGGTTTGGGTCAAGTTGGAGAGATGCAATGTTGGTGGTTCCATCAAAGATAGGATAGGCCTGCAGATGGTTCTCGATGGAGAGGAAAAGGGGCTTTTGAAGTCCGGTGGAACCATCATTGAGGCGACCAGCGGCAACACCGGAATCGGTCTAGCCATGGTTGCGGCGAGCCGAGGATATCGTTGCATCTTCACTATTCCAGACAAGATGAGTGACGAAAAAATCGACCTATTGCGTGCCATCGGAGCAGAGGTTCATGTCTGCCCTACCGCAGTTGCAAAGGAGGACCCTCGATCCTACTACGAGGTGGCGGCTCGCCTGGCCCGTGAGATACCCGGAGCATGGTACCCAGACCAGTATTCACATCTGGCAAACCCGCTCGCCCACGAACTCTCCACAGGTCCTGAGATTTGGCGCCAGTGCCCGGGAATCACCCACTTCGTGGCCACCATGGGGACTGGCGGCACCATAACTGGATGTGCCACTGCTCTACATGATGCTGCCGAGAAGGAGGGCAAGGAGGCACCCCAGATAGTTGGTGTTGACCCTGTTGGCTCGATTCTCAAGGAGTACTTCGAGCACGGCACCATGGGGGAGCCGCACACCTATCTCGTCGAGGGCTTCGGAGAGGACTTTATCCCCCCCGCTACCGACTTCACTCACATCGACGAGATTCGTCAGGTCGACGATGAGGATTGCTTTCGCTACACCCGCGCTCTAGCTCGTACCGAGGGGCTGTTCTGCGGCGGTTCCGCGGGCGGAGCGATACTTGTGGCACTGCGGTTGGCAGAGGAAGCCGATGCTCGGGGTGAGATGGCGAAAATCGTGGTGATTCTGCCGGATGCTGGTAATCCCTACCTCTCAAAACTCTACAACGATGACTGGCTTCGCGAGAACGGGTTCGAACCCGACGGGTGGGTGTGATTCGATGGTTGACGATACTGAAGAGCGCCCGGATATGGGTGAGTCAACCCGTTCAGTGCACACCGCAGCAGACCCGGACGAGAGGACAGGCTCGGTCCAGACGCCTATCTTCCAGACCTCGACCTATGTTCAGAGGGACTTCGCAGACCACACCGGCTACGAGTACTCCCGGACCCAGAACCCGACTCGTGATGCGTTGGAGGCTGCAGTGGCTGACCTTGAATCACCCGATGTCCCAGCGTTCGGTAGCGCCTTTGCCAGCGGCATGGCGGCAATTTCCGCGGTGACCCAACTATTGGAGTCCGGTAGCCATATAGTTGCGGCATCCGATCTCTACGGAGGGACTGCCCGACTATTCGACGATGTCCTGTCGAAGTTCGGTGTCGAGACGACCTACAGCAATCTCGGGCCGGGCGAGTTGGAGGAGTGTGCGCAAGAAAATACTCGGATGCTTTGGTTGGAGACACCCTCAAATCCCCTCCTCCACATTCACGACCTCAAAGATCTATCTGCCAAGGCACATGAGAGGGGTTGGCTAGTAGTGGTGGACAACACTTTTGCAAGTCCCGTGTTGCAACGACCTCTGCAACTCGGCGCTGATTTGTGTTTGGCGTCATCGACAAAATATGCTTCGGGGCACAGTGACCTCGTTGGTGGTTATGTTGTGACTAGGGATGAGTTGCTCAACGAACAAATCCGTTTTATTCAGAACACGATAGGGGCGGTACCGTCTCCTCTCGACTGTTTTCTCACCCTGCGTGGGATTCGTACCTTGGCCATACGAATGGAGCGCCATTGTGACAATGCTGAGTTCATCGTTGAGAGATTGGCATCCCACCCTAAGGTGACACGACTTCTCTACCCCGGGCTCAAGACCCACCCGGGCCACGAGACGGCTGCCTCCCAGATGCGCCGCTTTGGTGGAATGATTTCCCTTGAGGTTGAGGGCGGTGAGGCCGGTGCCCGCCGCTTCGCCGCGGCTAGCAAGTTGTTCGCAATTGCTGAGAGTCTTGGGAGCGTCGAGAGCCTTGTCAACCACCCTTGGTCGATGACTCATGCGGCGACTCCGGAGGAGCGCCGCCTAGAGGTGGGGGTCACACCCGGACTAATTCGCCTCTCTGTGGGCATTGAGGATGCAGAGGATCTTTGGCGAGATGTCGAGAAGGCCCTTGACGCGGTGTGATTCAGGCGTCGGGCAGTTCCTGCATGGTTCCAGTCGCCTTGCGCAGATTCTCCATCGCCTCGACATAGGCCTCGGTCTCTCCACTATCAGCGACCGCCTCACTGGCCGCCCACAGAACCTCAAGGGAAGGCACCCAGTCGCCACCCCAATCCCTGATGTCAGGGTCGAAGTGCCACGCCTCTCCCTCCCCCTTTCCGTGTGAGGAGAGCCACGCCCAACCCATAGCGAGGTTACTGTCACCCTTTGCCTTGCGAGCCATACCTGTGGTGGTGCCTATTCCGTCGGCACGCCCCTTCTTGACCAGGGAATCTGCGAAGTCGAGAGGAGCAGGCAATGCATCCTCTTCCCAAGGGAATTTCCGCAGTAGTCTCGCCCCGCTCTGTTGTTCGTCCACCTTTCGGAGGAACGAGCCAAACGCCTTACCTCGGCTAAGTTGCTTGTCGAAGGCATCTTCCGCAGCCTCACCGGTCAAGTCAAACAGATTTTCGAGGATGTCCATTCCATGTTTCCCCCATACCGCGTTCAAGAGAGCGTGAGTGCTACCATCTTCCATTCGAATCAAGTCGCTTGAGAGCCAATGTCCTTCGCCGCCCGCGTCAACCCTGATGCCGCCCTCAATAACATCGAGGACCGCAGATATCGCATCCTTCTCAAGCGCACCACCTTGGAGGTCGTTGAGGAATGAGTCGCGGTCGTCTGGAGAATACCACCTGTGACCGATCATCAACCCCTCATCACACTGCTCGGCAAAAGCATCGTGCAACCTTCCAGTCAGTTGTGAATCCTCGATTTCAAGTCGCAGCCAATGCTCTATGACAGAGCCCATAGCGTCCTTTGCATCCTCAGACACTTCCCTGTCTTCGGGCCAGCCATCAGGACGGTATCCAACATCGACCTCGGTGATTTCAATTAGGCGAGGGGGGCTCATCGAGAACGCGATAGATTGGAGAAAGGGCACCTTGCTTGTCTTCAGTGTATCCAAGCCGATACGAACTTCCACCCCGCAGTCGAAATTGAGTATTACAGATTGTTCGCCCTCACCAGCAGTCCATATTCCAGTCCCATCCCCACCCGGCTCGTCAAATCTCAGAGACGAATCCTTCAGGCATGAGTCGAGCCACTCCAAGGGGACTTCAGGGGTCATTCCGGTACATACGAATTCTTCACCCCATGAGAAGAAGTAGTAGCCACTTCTGGCCAACTCCTCCCATGCCAAGAGCCGTAGTTGGGGGTTTGAGTGCATCTGGATGGCGACTAGATGGGTCGGCCGGCCGGTTCCTCTGCGGATGTAGGAGGCGAGTCCATACACTGGGTGTTTGAAGATGGCGACGGTGTTGATCTCGTCTTCGTGAGCAGCCATAAGTGAGCCAGCAAGGGCGCGGGCAACCAAGTCGCCTCCCTTCTGTGCCATGCGCTTTTTCAACCACTTTCGGTTCTCCCTTTTGCGAACGACCATCTCGATCTCTTTCATGCAGGTCTTCATCTTGTTACGGCGGAGAATCCCGCGTGAGGTGGGCCCGGTGATGGCTGGTATCGCCACATGAGGATTTACGAGCAGTTCCTGCAGGTTTCGACCCAACTTTTTCTGCACCGAACTCGACGCCTGCTTGGTGCCCCGCATTCGCATGCGCTGCTGCTGTTTGCCGGGGAATTCGACTTGAGCTGGACCGGCCACAATACTCCCTCAGTTCGGCCGACACGGGCATCCCGCTTGAGTCCGACGGCTGTTAGGCCCGCCACCTCTCGAGTGCCACTTCCTCTAATTCATCCAGACTTCCCGGGATGACGAGGCAGTGAATACGGCCACCTTCAACAGACGAAATCTGCTCCGGGGTACCACATACAAGGCGCTGTTCGGCTGTCCCCATGTCGCTGCACAATACCATTGTCCATCCCTCTATGTCCACTCCTATTTTCTCTGCTGCCCGCCCAAGCACGGCCATCGCGTCGGCCGGGCTCATCGGTTGTTGTTCAGCCTCTCCCATTCCGCTGGGGTCGAGGTCGAGGAGCATCAGGCTGTGGAGGTTCTGCTCGCGGTTGGCGAGCACCAGTTCGAGTGGTGATGTTGGAAGGTAGTCTCCGTAAGGGTAGGCGAGGGTGACCTGCCTACCGAATCGGTACGATTGGAGTCCGAGAGCGCCGGTGACAATCGTGGTGATTGATATTCCGTGAACGATTTCACAGGCGATTCCCCTCTCCTGCGCGCGCAGTTGCAGGTCGACATGGGTGGTCGCTTGGAGAGGGTCACCGACTACGAGTAGTGCGACAGCAGAGGTTCGGGCCAGCTCGAGCAACTCATCTGGATTCTCCACAGCAGGTCGCATCAGTCGAGTCCATTCACCGACCCTCTCGGTGAGCAATTCCTCTTGGGCCGGTGGTAGCAGCGCAGTATAGCCTTCAAGGAAGCGATGGTCGCACCCGCTGGCGACCTCGACAGCCTTCAGCGACATCGCATCGATGTCACCGGGTCCGATGCCGACCAACCAAAGTCCAGGTGTGACTTCTCTCATCGGTGGACCTCCGTCAGCGTCAAGCGAGCGGCTTTGCTCGGAGTGTCGAGTCACATGCGTCATTTGAGAGTGCCGAAGCGAGAAACGCAGACCGTCATCGAGGCTCTTCTGGGTGTGGGGTTCCTCGCCCCTCGGGCGCGAATCCTGCATGACGGCGACTTCACTCTAGTCCCAGTCGATGCTGACGCCCCGCCACAATTAGGAGTTGAGTTTGCCCATTTTGAGGAGGTCGAAGCCGAGCAACCCGAAGTTGAACCGCACAAATGGATAGACCACCTCAAAGACATTCTTCCAGAGGATACAATCGAAGAATTTGGTGATTTTTGGGGCAACTCACAGGAGATAATGGGAGACCTATTGGTTTTCAGAATAGAGCGGGAAGTTGACCAATTCAAGCAGGAGGTCGCAATTGCCAAACTAATGCACGCGAAGAAGGCACGCCTCGCATTGTGTGACCATGGAGTCGAAGGTGAATTTAGAGTACGACAACTGGAACCTTTGGCATTACGAATCGGTGACGACATTCTCGATTTGGGACAGATAGCCCTACTGGACGACGAAGAACGCCAAGAACAACTCTCAACACGCACGATGGTGAGAGAACACATGCGTTCAATCCGGATAGATCCCAACAAGACCTACTATTCCATCCGATTAGGTGCAGAGCGTTGGCGAACAGTCGAATCCGCCGAAAAGCTTCGGGAGATTATCGGTCGACCACTCTCAGTGGCCGACCCCTACTGTGGGGTGGGGCCAGCTATCGTCCATCTCGTGAAGCGAAGGGGTTTGGTCGGCGAGTTGTTGGCGAGTGACTTGAATCCCGACGCCGTGGAGCTTCTGTTCGACAACCTCCATCGATGGGGAGCGCCTAACATGCCCAAGGAAAGTACCCCTCTGTCTGAGGTCAGCCCTGGTTGGAGGGTTGGCGTCGCTGATGCCTTGACTCTGGCTCAGGACGGTGACTTGGTCGACTCGTTTGACCTGCTGTTGGTCAACCTACCACATGACACGATGGAGCACCTGCCCCACCTACTTCCACTACTCCGGCGTGGCTCCCCAACACTGGTTCGAGGTTGGGTGGTAGCAGCCGATGACGACCTCCCCAAACTCAATTTCCACCTTGAGAACTTGCTTCATCCAGTGCTCGACGGGTATCCAATTCCATTGCTTGAGAAACGCCGCCAATACAACGCGACTGAGTGGCTATGCCGCTTCGAAGCGTGGCTCAAATTGTAGATGGCGCGGACACGGGGAATTGAACCCCGAGCCGGAGATCGACAACCTCCGATGTTACCATTACACTATGTCCGCAGGGTGTGTTTGCGACAACGCACCTGTATTTAATCGAGAACCTTTCTCGATGAGATGAGTGACATGGGGAAGGATGACGAGTCGGCCGGCGGCGATGAAGAAGACGACTCACCCAAGGGCCCCCCGCGAGGTCCCCCAAAAGGTCCTCCAATGGGAATGCCGATGGGAATGGTCCCCGGCATGTTCCCCCCCGGTGCTGCACCCCCACAACGCTCAGGTGGGCCGGTACCCATCCCAACTCCAACAGGTTCTCATGAAGTTGTGTCCGAACGACCGGCTCCAGTGCCAGTAGAAGCGGCGGAATCCCCCACAGAAGAGTATGATGAGCCGGATGCGGGTGGTGACGGAATCACCGATTTCGGTGGAGCCATAGCTACCGCAATGGCTGCTTCCCCAATGGCCGAGGTGGAAGCACTCCGCCACGAAAATGAGCAACTGCGATCAGGGATGGCCGGTGCGGCCGCGGTCATCGATGCGATAGACAATCAGCCAATGCCCCCCATCGTCGGTGAGGATTTCATCATCCCAGCACATATTGTCTCCGACTTCGTTAGACTCGGGCGTCAATTGCAGCGAGATGGCCTTTGCCACGGTACTTCGGGAACCATATCCACACTCTCCTTGGACCAACCAAATTTGGTTCACATCACTACGACGGCCGCCCCGCTCGGGCAACTCGACGAGCGTTTCATTGCTTCTGGGCGACTCGGCGAACCGGGTCCAGCAGAAGCCGGAGATGCTTGGCGTCTACACACCGTCTTACTCGCCCTCGCTTCCATCGAGAACAATGGCAGAGCAGCTTGCTTCCATCTCCCAGCACCCTACACCACGACGATGTCGTTGGAGCAGGACCTGTTCGTTCTGCGTCCTTCCGACCTTGCCGGACAAGACCACTTCGAGAAGGTTGTCATCGTGGATTCGGACGATGTGACAAGCGACGACTTCCTCCGCCAACTGACAGAGGGGTTGACTCAGTCGGGTCACATAGCAGTGGTCGTTCGAGGCGGCGGCCTGTATGCGGTCGGCGCCGATTTCAACGAGGCGTGGAACAACGCCGCAGCTCTTGAGCACAGCATGAAGGTCACACTGTTGGCGCGACTCGCCGATATAGACCTCTAAGAGCAAGAGCGGTCAGCTTCACCTGGCTGAGTAGAGCCAATTCCGGTGGGGAAACGGTCATTTGCAGGAGTGGCCATGCGTATGCGATGGACCCCCGAACGATGGCCTCGTTGCTCGCTCTCCTGTTTGCTATCTCTTCACTGGGTGCATTGGTTTCGGAAGCCCCACTCGAGCAGGCTGGCCTTGACGAAATAATTGATGTGGATGGGGAGTTGACTCCCGAACAGCACACCGCATTGGCAGGTGCGCGGGTGTCGTTAGGCAACTGGCTTCACCATGTGGGTGGCATCGGAAGTGACCAGGGAATGATAACCCGGCTTGGACCCAACGGCGACCTATA
>CAUZJP010000047.1:0-7466 GCA_963580235.1 Candidatus Thalassarchaeaceae archaeon | reverse complement strand
CCACGACATCATCCTCGAGTGACTTTTCGGAATCCTCACGACGCATCTCGTCGATTATAGCCTCGACCGAGAATTCCTCAATTGCAGGCTCCAGCCGAGGCTCAGGAGTTTGCCCCCGCTCAACCTCCTCTTCGATTGTCATCAGTCGCCCTGATGCCGCTTTGAAAGCCTCTTTGGCATCGGTATCCACATCGATCGGTTTCGGTGCCGGAACTGAAATCTCCTCAAAGTCCTGACAGAAGGGATGTCCTTCGACGACTGCCGGGCGCTCAGCCCATTCAGACATCCGGCCGGCCGGAATCAAATCGCATTCGCGCAACAGCAGAGAGCGCTCCCGCTCGACCCAGGCAGCCAAGTCTGCGCTCATCAGAACCACATCATCCGACGACTGCACCGAATCAAGCAAATCTCGTAACATTCCGATAAGCCGGTCAAAGCCGTGCAATCCGGAGAGATATTCCAAACCGTCCAAGACGATGACCGCTCTGGTTGCTGACAATAGAAAATCATCGATTTCCTTGCGAACTGACTCCAACCCAGGATTGACCGTGGCAAACTCTGTGTCCGTCCGTTCAGAGAGCCAGCGACAGACCGACTCGGGAAGCCCGTGCTCCTGTGCGAGTCTTTGGGGTGGGGTGCGTGAGAGGACGAGGAGAGGGTGTCCAATTGCTGCGAGGTGTACTGCGACCGCAAGACTGGAATCGGGCTTGACATCGTCGATCAGATAGGCATAACCCGGCTCCAACTCATTACCGGGGTCGTGGACTAGAACCGCAGACTCATCCATAGGTGCCTCCTCCGGCTCCTCCACCATGGTGCTCTGACTCTTCGCCCACTCCGTCCGCTGCTTCTGCTGCCACCAACTCGACTCTTGAGATGGATCGACTATCCAACCGCTGGCACGCTGTCCGGTGACGATGTCTTCCTCGTCAAGGTGAAGCCGCGCCTCGGGATGTAGTTCAGATATCAGTTCAAGGTCTACATCGATGTGGACTGAAAGACGAGAATCGTCGGCAGCGGCGTCGATGCGCAGTGCTTCAAGAGCCGCTTGCCCCATCACCAACCCTACGGATTCGTGCAGCGCCATCGAAGGCTTTCCACCTCGCACCACAAGTTGTGCCGTGGTCGGTGGTGAAGTCGGTCGCTCCACGCGAATATAGCCGTCGCTGCCCTCCTTATCGAAGTCGATTAGAAGCAATTCTAGCACACCCGAACCGCCTCTGCGAACCTCACGGGTGGTGCCTCGTGGAAGTTCCGCCATCCCAATTCTCCGAGGTTGTCTCCACTCACCCCCCTCTTGAAGGGTCTGCCCCGCGTAGCGGGCAGAATGGGGATTCGGGATGATGTATTCGATGCCGACAGTCAAGTCGACTAGACCGGAATGGAGGGTTGTTGGACGATTTTCAGGATGTTGTGCCCGCGGCGCTGCCAAGACCATCCTTCGCTCACCCAGATGTAGAGTTGGTTGAGCGTGTCCTCATCGATATTTGCCGCTGCGGCAATCTGTTCGATTATCTCTAACTCTTCGGGCTTGTACTCACCGTCGCAGGCCGCCATCAGAACGGCGTCCCGGAGAAGGAGTCGCAAGCCGCTTGGGGAAAACTGGTCGAGATGTTGCTTCAATTCGACGAGTTCGCCAATCATGGAATTGAGTCTCTCTCTGACGAACGGCTGGAACAAGAGTGACGCGATCCTAGCCTCGTAGCCACTCATCTCCTCTGCAGTGAATTTCCCGTCGCAGGTAGCCACTGCAGCCAGTATCGTAGCGTAGGAAATAGCCTCTTCATCTGAGAAGTCCAATAAGGTGTCAGGTAGCATACTGCGTGATTTACCGCCTAGCACTTGAAACCTACCGTTGGGTGGCTGACGCAATAATCCAACAAAGGTGCGGCCGACAAGGATTGATGCCGGATGCCTCCCACCGACTAACATGGTGGAGCCACCCGATGAGTGCTACAAGTTCTCTCAACTGAGCCAAGTCAAGAGCACCTACCGGGTGGTCGAGTTCAGTCACGGTCCAAACGGCACCAAGGCCGCCGGCGCAGTCATCTTCGCCCTCGCTGTGGCCGCTGCCTATCTGACTGCCAAACTGACCGATATGATGCTGGCCGATGACATCCCTGATTGGACCCCATTCGCCCTTTTGATCATCTACTGGATTGGAGGCGTGTTCTGGTGGACCAATTTGTTGAATCGTACTATTGAACAAATAGACATCGTAGCCGTCGGCGAAGGCCACCCTTGGCACCCGAGCGAAGAGACCGGTAGCACTGCAGTCTATCTGCTGAATGCGAAACAAGAGTGGTTTGAAATTCCAGCAAAAGCTCGCATCTACCCTCAACAGGATCAGCTCCTACCGCAAATCATTCTCCGGCGGGATGAGGGGGACGCCGGCTGGCTCACACGGATAGATGGAAATCTCGATGAAAAAATGAAGAAATTGCTCAGATTGGTCAATATCGCCCTCGCCCTCCGTGACGCTCAGGAACGAGCCGAAGGGGTTGAAGACCCAATCGAGGCCGCCCGCGCTCGTGAGGAAGGGGAGTCGATTCTCGACCACCGCACTTGGGAAGATACCGTTTCAGGTACACTGACACCAGAACCAGGAGCACTTTTGAGGCGGTTGCGAGGCGATGTCACGGATATTGTCGAGCAGGACGACGAAGGCTGATTCAGGGCGGGAGTGGTGTAAAAATTAAAGTGGCCCGCCCACCGGCGCAATCCATGGAGTCGTGGCGTGACCGTCTCGAGGCGCTTGACGACGAACATAGGGCGATGGTTCTCGGCTCATCTCTGTCTCAGCGATTCGCTGCTTGGCCGCTCTACGCATGCCACCCTGCAATCGTCGGCGCATTCTACGGCCTTCTCATCACCTGCGCCCTGCTTCTCCCCGTTGGCTGGAATCACGACTGGTCGGTTGTTCCTTGGTTGAGCGAGGCCGCCACCCGAGGCGTCACCATCATGCTGAGTCTTGGCCTTCTCGGCCACGCCTCTCTGCTGATGAACATGTTCATCGGAAGACCCCCGGCCCAACTGGCAAAGTTCAGGATTGTCCTCTTCGGAATGCCATTCGTCGGATTCGGACTCCTAATGGCCACCTGGTCAGAGATGACGACCGCAATTCCTGACCTGCTCTACTGGAGTTTGATGCTCTTCCCCGGCCCCGCCTACGTTCACCTCTCTTGGGCACCCCGTTACCGGATGCTCTCGATGCTCGAGGATGGCAAGGACCCGTTCGAACCGGTGAAGATCGAGGTTGGAAAGCGTGAGAAGGAACGGGAACTCGAAGCGGCGGTCGATGCCCTCGTAGAGTGAAGAAGCCGACCGTTGTCAGATGAGATTGACCGCCTTTCCAGCAGTTTCGTAGGCGCCTAAAATCTCTTCGAGATGCTCATTGCTCAATCCAGCCGACAACTGGTTTCGCACCCTCGCTCCGTCGCGCGCCACCATCGGGAAGACTATCGCCCCGACAACGACCCCCAAATCGCGCATCTCGGCCGACAACTGCTTGGCGACTGCCGACTCACCGCACATTACCGGAATGATGGGCGTGGTCGACATTCCGAGGTCGAATCCCAACGACTCCATCTCTTTTCGGAACTTATCGGTGTTGGCCCACAACCTCGCATGGTGCTCAGGCTCCTCCATCAACACCTCGACAGCCGCCTTCTGTGCTGCTGCAACTCCAGGCGGCTGACTTCCAGATAGCAGCCAAGAGCGGGAGTGGTTCAGCGCATGGGTTCTGACCTGCTCGCTGCCAGCGACGATTCCGCCTTGGACTCCAAGCGCCTTCGAGAACGAACCGATCTCAAAATCGACCCGCCCCTGTAACTTGAAGTGGTCAACGATTCCTGCGCCACTGTCGCCAAGAACACCCTCTCCGTGGCAGTCGTCGACGAATACCATTGCATCGTATTCCTCGGCCAATGCGGTCACCTCGTCGAGTGGGGCAACATCACCGTCCATGCTGAACACACCGTCAGTGATGATGAGTTTCCGTTCACTCTCTGAGTGGTCTTGGAGCACCCTCTCAAGAGCACCCATGTCATTGTGGGGGTAAACCGCGCGTGAGGCTTTGGTGAGCCGAACGCCGTCGATTATCGAGCCGTGATTCAATTCGTCTGATATGATGACATCAGCCTTACCTCGCACCAGGGAGGGGATGAGTCCGACATTGACGGCATATCCTGAGGAGTAGATGAGAGAAGCCTCGACCCCTTTGAATTCCGCAACCGCCCTCTCCGCTTCGAGATGGATGTCCATCGTGCCGGATATCGCCCGTACAGAACCGCTCCCCGCACCATACTTCATGGTCGCCGCGACAGACGCTGCGACCACCTTCGGGTGAGTTGTTAGATTGAGGTAGTTGTTTGCAGAGAGCATGATCATCTGTTGGCCGTCAACCGTGCAACTGGGCTCGCTCGCTGACTCAAGGGTTGGGGGCTCCCACTGCAGATTCTGGCTCGCCAGCTCCTCGTACCGCTCCCGCATCCATGGAATGTCCTTGGCCATCTCCCCCACCTCTACGGCCTGCCAAGCACCGCACCCACCCTTTGGGCGTTGCGCTGACGGAGTCCACCGTTGCAATGATGGACTGAAGGGGCAAGCGAGGCTTCGATGCCGGCGACATTGGTCACCCTGCTCGGAACCGCGCAAGATGGCGGCGTGCCGCAGCCGGGCTGCGAAAAATCGTGCTGCATGGATGAGTTTGGGGGTGTGACGAGGAGTCGCAGCCCGGTGGCACTGGGCATAACCGCCTCAGATGGCAGCCGGCATCTAGTCGAGGCGGGCCGTGAACTCTCAAGCCAGCTTGTGATGTGGGCGTCTGTGGACGGTGGGCCGCTCGGCAGGCTCGATTCTGTCTGGTTGACTCACGGCCATCTGGGTCATGTCGACGGACTAGGATTGTTCGGTTGCGAGGCGATGGGCACCAACGAGTTGCCCCTACACGCCTCGGAATCGATGCTCACAGTTGTGAGGGATAGCCCGATGCTCGCCCAACTGCTGACCAATCGACACCTCCAGGCGAACCAATTTTCGACAGGAGAGAAGGTGAGTCTCGGCGGCGAATTGACAATTACACCTCTGCAAGTTCCCCACCGCGACGAGCACAGCGACACCCACGCCTTCCTCATCGAGGGGGCAGCCAAGAAACTGCTCTTCCTGCCGGACCACGACTCCTGGCAGATGACCCTCGACATCCACCAAGCCGACGGCCCACTCGAGTGGTTCCGCTCGCTTTTCGTGGACATCGTACTCATCGACGGCACCTTCTGGTCGGCCGAGGAATTGGGCGGCAAGGCGGCCGACATCGGCCACCCGCCGGTCGAAGATACCCTCGCCCTGCTCGGCGACCGCGGCCCCTCGGACCCGCGGGTGGTCTTCATTCACCTAAACCACACCAACCCGCTGCACGACGAATCATCGGCAGCTTCGGCCAAGGTTCGAGCGATGGGTTGGGAGATCGCCCGCCAACCGATGACCTTCGGGCTGTGAAGGGTGGGGTGGCCTCTCACGAACAGGTTCCAAGCAGCTGATTTCCGCAGACTCAATGTGTTCCCACCAATCGTGGCGAGTGGTCTATGGCGGCCGGGGTAACTTGCATAAGAGCAACCACTTAGGAGGCCCGTGGAACTGAGAGGGGAGGTTAGCAGTGGGCTCGGGAGGGCGCACATCTTCATGGCCCAATCTCACTACCAAGAGCAGTTCAAGCAGGTTCTCGGGGTCACCGCCTGGCCCGGCACACTCAACATCCAACTCAAAGGCGAATCTCTCGCACACTACATCGCTCTGCGCAAAGTGGCAGGGGTCGGTGTGAAGGGAATTACCGACGAAATCAAAGAACGGGCGGCACTGCTCGATGTCGGGGATATGGAGCCCCACAGAATCAACGGTTTTGAGAGGGAGGGACGTTCCTTCGGAGGCGCCACCGCCTTCATCGCCACCCTTTCAGTAGCGGACTCGGACGACGATGTCACAGTCCCCTGTGCAATCTTGATTCCCGATCTGACTCGTCATGTCGAAGTCGTCGAAGTGATTGCAGCCGCCTTCCTTCGAGAACTCTTGGACCTCATTGACGGCGATGTGCTCATCCTCACCGCTTGACGGCGCTCATCCAACCCCGCAGCAGGAGCATCTTCTGCTCAAAGTCAGCCGTCGCCTGCCAAATCCTATGCTCCCGCTCCCCAGCATTCTCTGGTGGTGGGGTCAACTTGGCGAACGGGTCGTCGTCCGGTGTGATGAACTCGACTTCGGTCTGCTCTATCTTCCAAAGTGTGAGCCACTTTGGCGAAGAGACACCATGCGTCTTTGGAGTCCTTCCATTGGAGAGCGCACCCTCCAAATCGGAAATCTCGGTCACCCTCTTTGTGACGCTGAGGATACTCCATGCAATTCTCCGGACTTGGTTCCAGAGGAATGATTCCGCGGCGATTTCAAACCCTGCCAATCTGCCGTTGATGCGCCACGGTCTGCACCACTCTACCCTTCGAATCGGTGTCCTGTCCTCCTCCATCTTGCAGAAGCCGGTGAAATCGTGTTTACCCTCGAAACAGGAGAGTGCCCTCTCGAAAAGAGCTTCGTCGATTGTCTCTGGCCACTCTCGAAGAGCCTCCAACCGATAGCGGTAGATTCGCCTCACTGCAGGTCTGGAATTCCAATCCGCCTCGACCTCACTCGCAGCATAGACGACGACATCCTCCACTCCGTCGTTCATGAAACGAAGAACCGCCCCCTCTCCCGCCTTCTCCCAGGTCTTGCGAGGCATCTCAAAAACTGCGACATTCATCTGCGCGCTGACACCAGCATCTGTGCGACTTGAAATGCGTATTTTCACTTCGCCGGGGACAATCTCGCTGTTGACCAGTGCATGAATGAGTTCTCGCTGAACGGTTCTCACCCGTGGTTGAATCTGACTACCGTGGAAGGCGTCGCCGATGTAACCGAATGCGAAGGCGACGCCGACTTGCTCGGCAGCCATCCTCCCACCTCGAGGATTCCTCTCAATCCTCGCCCAAGGTCGCAACAGCGTCCTCAGCAGAGAAGCCTAGTCCGCCAACAGCCCAGGTCAACGCTTGCTTGAGCCAAGGTGCGACCATCGGATTCTTTCGCTCCGGGTCGAGTCTCTCAATCGCCTCGACTATCAGCCTGCTCGCATCAAAGAGTGTGTCCTCGACTGGAATCTCCGCCAACTCGGCCATCTTCTCCAGTCGCTGGTATTCCTTGACCGCCATCGGGATTCGACCACAGTCGAGGCAGAAGTTTGCAAACGATGCGACATAGTTGAGATTCTCTTCGTCGAGTGACATCGCCTGCTTGTAGCCGCGCATGATGAGAGCTGCTGGAACATCTTCCTCCATGTCCATCGAGAGACGCATGAAGGCCGCCTCAGCCCATCCGTAATGTGCATCGGCGTTGTTATCATCCGCTTGCCGTACCTCATCGAACAGATTCATTGCGGCGGTGAA
>CAUZJP010000046.1:0-7504 GCA_963580235.1 Candidatus Thalassarchaeaceae archaeon | reverse complement strand
GGTGAAATCAACTCTCCTTCGCAGGATTACACGCTGACCGTCACACTCAGTGGCGACTCGGAGATAGCCATCATCATCGCCGGTGGAATCACCTTTTCCTGGGCCCTGTAGGGCGTAGACTCACAAGGGTCTGAACCCTTAGAGGTAGTCTTCGAGGTTGTCAAAGCCACCTACGAAGGTCGGCTCGTCTCCGCGCACATCCCAGATAGCGGGAACGGTTCGATGGCCGGTCATGGTGACCACTTCCATCTGTAGATTCGGATCCGCGCTTACATTGTGTTCATCGAAAGTGAACCCCTTGGCGTTGAGCATGTTCTTGGCGCTGTGGCAGTAGGGGCAGACATCGGTGGTGAACATCACGAAGTCCGATTCGCTCGAGCCGAGTAGTTGGATGACTGACATGAGAATCGCCTGAAATCCATGTCTTTTCAAGCCTCGTCTTGAGGAGGTATTTCTTCGCTGGCAAGATGGAATGAGCCATCTGGCTCCAGCCACCACTTGCCTCCGTCGAGGGCGAAGTACCAGGTGACTCCAGTTGACTGGTCGTAGGTGCCGCCGGTCGGTAGGTCCTCATGGCTCTCGACCCGAGTCACAATCAGAGGTTCATGAACCTCGACTACCGGCTCTTCGTCGGTCTCGAACTCATCCTCTTCCTCCTCGATTGACCGCCCTCGGAACACGAGATAGAGTCCCGCTGCGGCAAGGCCCCCCAACAGCAGAGCGATCAGGATGATTGCGGCTATGCCTTGAGTGGAAGCACCACCACTCCCTCTGCTCTCTTCGTTGCCTTCGTCTTCAGTCGGCTGATTGGGGTTAGGGGGGGCCGCGATAGTCAAGTTCTGGATATTCTCCATACCGACCTTGTCAACTACCTTGACGTAGAGGTCTGTGTCACTCCAGTTCGACCAGATGATGGCTCCGTTGGCTGGCATGTCCATCCAAGTCTGGTTGTCCCATGACCAGAGAATCTCCTCCACGCCACTGCCGCTGCCGTCGTTGACTTCTATTCCGATCTCCAACACCGGCGGGCCGGCGTACTGCGCCCCAATCTGCTCTATCACAAGCTCGGGGGCGGTTCTGTCTATTTTCACCCAGACAGCACTTGCAGCGCTCGGATTGCTCGCATTGTCAACAGCCCTGACCTCGAGCGAGTGTCTGCCGTCGGCGAGCATCGAGATGTTGAGGGTCGTCGAGTTGCCCTCGATTGGGGCCCAAAGGCCACCTGCCCAGCGGGTCTCGTAGTGGGAGAGCCCCGAGTTGCCGTTGTCCTCAACGCCCTGCCACTCTAGGGTGATGTTGTCTGCTGAGGTCCAATCGTTCTGTTGTAGCAATTCGGGACTGTTTGGTGGCTCTAGGTCGGGCGCCTCGGTGCCGTTAACAGTGAGAATTCTCAGGAGATATGCGCCTCCATCAGTGCCGGCGTCTCTGGTGACCTTGATGTTGTAGAGGCGCGAATCGTTCGTATCGTCGTCGTTTCTGATTCCCAGAGTGACGAGTACGCTGTCCGGTCCGATTGCACCATTCGCTTCTGTCGTGGTGCCGTTGAGCAATTCCACCTCTATCACTGCCCCCTCGCCTTCGAGGGCGATGGCCAGTTGCTTGCCTCCGTGTAGGACGACAGCATACCAGTCCGTCACATCGTCGTTTACGAGACAGCCCTCGATGGTGATGGACTCAGGGTCGACACCGAGGTGGGTGGCGGAGGCGCGGGTGCCAGCAGCATCGGAACCGAAGTCACCGTCGTCGTTTGGGCTCTCACAGCCTGTGAGTTCTCCGACGATGGGTGGGGGTGCATCAGCGGCGATGGTGATCTGTGAGGATGAGACAGCGAGATTGTTGCCTTCATCGTCCTCGAAAACGGTGTTCTTCGAATCTATCACCAGCAAGAGCCACCATGTCCCTTCATCCTCCGCCGTCAGGAGAATGGCATTGTTCGCAGTGTGAGTCCCGCCTCCTTCCAGTGAGTCCAACGATTGGCTCCGAACGATCTTGTCATTGCCATCTAGACTCTTGTCACCGGACAACCAAATTTCGATTTCAAATGAGAGCGGGTCTGCCCCGAGATTCCTCACTCCCCATGAGATTTCTACTGTCTGTTCAGGCTCGGCCCCACTCGGACCACTAATCGCCAGAGCGAGAAGGTCTGTCGTTGGGGCATTGATGTTGAATGACGAGGAGGACTTCTGATTGTCAGTCTCATCAGATTCTGTGATGACTCCAGATGTGTCAGCAATCGCGTAGAGGTGGTAGGTCCCTGCCGGAGAACTGGGCAGTTGCACTGTACGAACGATTTCCGAGTTCGTTTGAGAATTGAGTGAGTTGACTTGGAACGTATCGAGCAGTATGTCGCTGTGGCCGGATGGACTTTCGACACTCAACTTCAGTTCCACTGAGAATGCCATCGAGTTGCTCGCGCCGATGTTCTCGATGATGACTGTCACATCGACGGTTTGCCCCAACAGCGCAGAACTGGGGTTGCTCACGGAGACTATTCTCAAGTTTGGTTGGTCAATGCAGACTTGGCTACTCGATGCCAATGCGTTGTTGGTCTCCAACTTCTCAGCGATGTTGTCATTCATGTCGGCAATGATTCCCCAATACCAACAACCAGAGCCGATGTTGGATGGTATTGTCAGGCTCAGCGAGTCGGAGTGAGTTGTGCCGCCCTGTATGCTCGCTGCTGTAGTTGCACCGAGATGTGTGTCACTGCTCGTGATGGTCGTGTCCCTCGAGAGGAATATGTCGATGGCGACATTGGTGGTTTCTTGAACACCTAAGTTTTCCACACCGTAACTAACCTGCACGGTTGCACCGGGTGGGGTCGAAGTCGGTCCAGAGATGGTTGTCGGAGACAAGTCGGGAGTACAGTCCAACACGGTCAGTTGAGCGCTGCTGGTCATGATGTCGTTGTTGAACTCGTCACTCTCTGAGATGTAGTCGTAGGGGTCGACATACAGTCTTGCATAGTAGGTTCCGGCCGTCATCGAGGCTGGAATCCCCCCACTCACCTGATGTGAGTAACTCGAAACCCCTCCTGGCCCGTTACCCTGTCCGATGCTGGTCCAACTTCCGAAGGAGCCGCTGGTGGAGAATGAGATGTCGTAGTAGTGTGAATTTGCATTGACGTTGCCTTGGTTGGAGACATCCAAGTCGATCGTCACGGTTCCCTGTTCACATATGCTTTGAGTAGCAGAGTTGACAGAGACATAGTCAGCCCTCAGGTCGGGGTCTGCAACGGTGATTGAGATGCTGTTTCCATCGTCAGCGTTGTTGGATTCGTCACCCTCGTCAACGCGGTCGGTGGTGTCAGCGATGATGCCCCAGTAGTAGGTGCGTGATGAGAGGCTACTGGGAATGGTCACCGACAGACTACCCGAGCGGTATGAGCCGCCAGAGATACTGGACACCTGCTGGGTCGAGCCAACCTGCGTGTCGCTGCTGGTGATGGTTCGGTCGGTGGAGAGGTAGGCCTTCCAGTAGAACCACCCCGCACTGTCGTCGCCGTCGTTGTCGATGCGCCAACTCAAGCTAACTTGGTCTCCAGTGTAAGCGGAGTTTGGTCCGGAAGGTGTGCCCGGCACGAGGTCTGCCTGCTCCTCGACATCAAGGCGTCCGGTGTCGGCGACGACATTGTTTGTCTCGTCGAGTTCGGTGACCGAGGTGCGGCTGTCAGCGATCATTCCGAGGTAGTAGTAGCCTGGATTGATTCCGGTTGGAATCTGAACGCTGTACTGAGTTCCCGAGTAGTAGTAGCCGGGAGATATGCTACTGCGACTGAATTCGTCGACTAAGATGTCGCTGGTGGTGATGGTGCGGTCTGTCGAGAGGTAGAGTTCCCAGTAGAACGAGCCGGTGTAGTCGTTGCCGTCGTTCTCGAGTCGGTAGGTTACCGAGATGGTATCACCCATCACCACGGAACTTGTGGAGGTGCCGACGTCGTCAGCAACGATGTCCGGCAGGTCGTCTTCGACGGTGATTTGGTTGCAGGTGTAGTCGTTGTTGTTCTCATTCTGCTCATCGACATCGGTTCGCACATCAAGCAAGTATCCCCAGTAGTAGGTGCCGGGGTTCATCGAACTCGGAATTCGATTGCTCGTGCTGAGTGAGTCACTGCTGTAACTTCCCCCCGAAATGCTCGACTTGTACTGGTCGCTTCCCACCTGGGTGTCGCTGCTGGTGATGGTGCTGTCCGTGCTGAGGTACATCGCCCAATAGAAGGTCCCAGATGATGCGATGTAGTTGCCACCAGGGTCGTTCTCGATGCTGAGCGAAATTGAAGAGTCCAGATAGTCACCCACCACTCCCGTCGTCGGGCCACTGCAACTGCGGCCAGTGAGGTCGGGCTGCTCGTCAATGGTGACTCGACCGGTATCGTGCTTGTCGTTGTTGTTTTCGTCCGATTCGCTGACCTGATTGTTGATGTCAGCGAGGGCGCCGACATAGTAGCGCCCTCCGGTGATGGTAGTTGGAATCTGGACGCTCTTCGAGTAGGTCGAGGAGCTGCTGCCAGCGGAGATTGACGACTTGTAATAGGTGTCGAGTTCTATGTCACTGGTCGTGATGGTGGTGTCGGTAGAGAGGTAGATCCCCCAGTAGAACGAGCCGGAGGAGTCCGTGCCTATGTTTTCTATCCTGACACTCACATACTCCGTTTCACCGGCTTCAGATGTGGTCCAACTGGCGGAGATGTAGTCGATGATGAGATCGGCGTTGCCTCGGCCGCTCGTCGTCTTTAGGTAGTCCGGTGCGCCCTCGGCGTCAGCGGTGGCCAAAGTGGCTGGCACACAGTCAACTTGCAGCAATGAAATCGTGCACAGTGCAACGAAGAGCGCTCCAAGGAGCGCTGCGTGACGCGTACGAGGCATGTCGAACTTCGTAGTTCCATGCTGGGATTCAGCGATGAATGTTACCGTTCGAAAAATGGGGTCACTGCTCCCAAAGGTACCATTCATCGCTACCTGTCGTACGGTAGTACCACTCACCGGAGCCTGGTGGATTCTCGTTCCATTCGTATCCGTCATCGTCAGTGTTGTCGCCCAGTCCCTCCGCCTCAGCCATCCCAGTTGGTGTGGGGCTGCTTTCGGGAAGTTCCTCTTCTTCTTGGAATCCATCTAACTCTTCGGCAAGTAATGCTGAGAGTTCACCTACCGCCGCCTCATCCTCCTCATCGTTACCTGAGTTAATCTTGAGAACGGCGAGCGTTGCGAGGAGCAATCCGAGTATGAAGGCAGCAAAGGCTGCAAAGCCGCCGACAAGGAACGAGCCGCCACCACTACTCGACGCTTGGTCGGAGCCGTCCCCGTTCTGATTGTCGGTGCCAGCAGGGGGGGTGTAGTCCTCGGTTATCACGATGAATTTAGATAGGCATTCAGTGGGACCATCCTCGAATTCCACGCAGAGTGTGACTTGATACCTGCTGCCATTCGGCACCACGCTGTAGTTGTGGCTCACCTTGGCGCCGTTCGCATTGCTTCCGTCTCCGAAGTCCCAACTGTAGTTGTGGTGTTCGTAGGCGCTGGCGCCGAGCATGTACTGGTCCTCCGCTTCAAACTCCACCGTGACATTCACATCTGTGAGGCTGGGCATGATGATGTTCAGGCCACAGATTGGGCAATCAGTCGGTTCCTCGGTTCCGTTCTCGGTCTGGTTGTCCTGGTTACCCGTGCCGTTCCCGCCAGAGGCAGTTGGGCACCCCACACCGAATTCTCCATCGAAGACACCAGCGATGGTGGGGCAGTTGTCCGGGTCGTTGCCCAGCGGATTGTCACCCCAACCGTCGCGGTCGAAGTCGGCCCACTGCGTGCTGTCGTCAGGGAAGTGGTCCGGTGAGTTGCCGGATGGATCGTCACCGTAGCCATCGCCATCGCGGTCGGTGCTCTGCGTCGGGTCGACCGGGAAGGCGTCGCTATCGTCGGAGACGCCGTCTCCGTCGCTGTCGACTTGGCTGTCAGCGCAACCGGTCTCGTCGATTGTCGCTCCGGGTGCGGTACCGTTGCAGGCGTCGTCCGCGTCATTAATCCCGTCACCATCGGTGTCCCGTTGGCTCGGGCCGCAGCCGGTAGGGTTTGGCACTGCGCCTAGGGGCGTGTCTGGACAGAGGTCGGTTAGGTCTGGCACACCGTCACCATCGAGGTCGCTGGCCGGGTCGGTACAGCCATCGCTCGTGACGAGCGTACCATGTGGTGTGTCGGGACAGTAGTCTGAGTGGTCTGGAACGCCGTCGGCATCGCTGTCCAATGTCTGGCCGAAGATGGTGACGCATCGCAACAGGTTCTGACTGTCGAGGCCGAAGGCGTCGATGCAGATTTCATTGGATCCCGCAGCAAGGTCGAGGATGACCACCTGTTGGCTCCACAGAGTGACGCCCATCACCGAGTTGCCGTTGAGCGTCCAATTGCCTCCCGTCGCATTGGTGATGACATAGTTGATGGTGACTTGGTCGGCCAGCACGGAGGTGCCATTGGCAGGTGAGATGATTGTCACCTCTAGGGGTGGTGCCACCATAGTGACACTTGCACAGACATCGGGGTGCGCACCATCAAGACCGACTGGCGAGATGCAGACGGTGTGGTTACCCCACGATAGGGCCGGGAAGGTTCGCGAGGTTTGGTTCAGAATCACTTGTCCGAAGTCATAGCCATCGAGGTACCATTTGGCCGAGGTGACATTTGAGGTCGCATAGACGACGATCAGTGTTTGGCTGTATACGGATTCCCCATCAAGTGGGTCGGAGATGACTACGGAGACTGGTGGGAAGGTGCGCCAAATCGAGATGCAATCAGTGTCGACAAGGTTACTCAGTCCGTAGCCGATGAGGCAGATTGAGTTGTTTCCGTAGACCAGTCCGGTGACTTGGACCGAGGTGGCGTTGATGTTCACAGCGCCGATGTTGAGGCCATTCAACCGCCAAATTCCTGAAGTGACATTCGAGACATTGTACTGGATGATTTGAGAATTCTGTGTTGTGGGTAGGACAGTTCCGTTGGCTGGAGAGGTGATTTCAGCTATTGGGAAATAGGGAGTCATCTGGAAGCTCAGGCAAAATGTTGCTTGCTGGTTTCCTACCCCGGACACGGTCGCGCACAGGTTGTGCCACCCCATGCTAAGGCCCGTCAAGGTCACCTGACTTGCCGAGGTGCTGAACAGTGAATGCCAGTTGCCGTCGAGACGCCAATCCCCCACTGAAACCATGAGATGACTGTAGTTTACAGTCAGGTTGTATCCGACTTGCGAACTTCCGTTCAGCGGGTTTGAGAAGTCGACGCGGATGCGGGTGCAGTCGGTTGAGAGCGTTGACATCGTAGGAGTGTCATACATTGGACAATAGTTCACCCAGTTCCCGCCGTTGTTATCGTTGATGTCTTCGATGAGGCCGTCGATGACGGTGCGATTGCTACTTCCCCACCAGTTGTAGGGGGCTGACATGCGGTTGTTCTGGTAGGTGTAATCTATTCCGGTCCATCCGTTGGTCGGCGAGAACGAGCTGTTCTCGACCGCCCACTTG
>CAUZJP010000045.1:0-7517 GCA_963580235.1 Candidatus Thalassarchaeaceae archaeon | reverse complement strand
AGGTGACGCCATCATTGTCGTCGTCAGGGTCGCAAACATTGCCCATCGAGTCGCCGTCGTGGTTATCTTGACCGGGGTTGGAGATGTTGGGGCAGTTGTCGAGGCTGTCGCGGATGCCGTCCAAGTCAGCGTCGGGGAAGGGGTCGATTCTGATGATACGGTTTAGCCCGGCGTCAACATACCAGAGTTTTCCATTCGGCCCGACTTCAAGACCCATGATCGAGTTGGCGTCGGTGTCGACGGTCTGCAGGTGGGTGGCGCTCTTGCCATTGCTTGCAAGGTCGTAGGCGCTGATTTTTCCGTTGTAGTTTTGGGATACGAAGAGCGTGTCGCCATACAAGGCGATGCCGGAGGGGGCGGAGAGGCCACTGGCGAGAACGCCCCATTCCACATTGGTAATCTCTCTGTATTCAGCAAGAGTCTCCATCCGAGAGGGGTCGTTGTAGATGTTGGTGTTGGTGGTCGTCGGGTCATCGGTGTTGACCCAAACAACTCGTCCAGCACCAGTGTCTGCGATGTAGAGAATTCCGTTCGCCTTGTCGAGAATCATGTGGCCTGGGATGTTTGCGCTGCGTGTGAGAGTGATGTCGCTGTAGCGGTGGACCTTGCCGTCAGCGTGGTCCTCACCTCCAGTGTCGTGGTCGTTTACGAAGTCATACCACACCAACTCGCCGTAGTATCCGTCATTGTACCAGAATGCGTTCCCTGAGTCGTGCGCAATTCCCATGCCGTTCGGGCTCTCGTGCAACATGTCGAGGTGGCTTCCCAAACCCCCACCTGCACCTTGGTTTTCCATGGCGAAATGGGAGAGGGAGGATGGCCAAAGAGCCGGCCCCATGAAATTGTTCGGTGAGGCTTGACCATTGAAGGTGTTACGAGTTTCCTGCGCTGAAGCGAAAATGTAGTCGAATTCTGAATGGTATTGGCCGAATGCGAAGGCGCTCGGTTCCTCCATGAAGTGATTGCGATTTGAGTCGGCGCGATTAAAACTAGATTGACTTCCAAGACCAGCATTCTGGATGATGGTCATGCTGTCAGATGCCCGATTGATTACCCATAGTTCGTTCTGGCGGGTTGCGCTCGGATGAAATTCAAGGTCTCGTGGGACATTCAAACTATCACTTGCGGTAGCGATTACAGTCTCATCGAAGCCGGCTCCGAACTGCTCGACATAGCTGTGGGAAGTGCGGCCGGAATCGGCAGTGACAGTGGTTGGAATCAAGGCGAGGAACCCACTTGTCAGCAGCATCATCAGAACGAGAGTCGCTCCGAATGTCCCACCGCGATTCGGAGAGGTTCTGGTCTGTGCCATGCGTAGCATGACTTCAGCGCAGGCCAATCCCCTATATTGGGCCTATCCCTGTCAGTTTGTCTGTGGTGTCTGCATTTATTGACATATTCTTGAGTTCATTACCCGGTTTGCTAATTGGCATGAGGGTGTGGATTTGAAAAAAATGGAGGGGATGATAGAACCGGTTCAAGCAACCCATTTAGGGAGGATTCCAACCCGCTAACAATTAGCATGAAGCGAACACATCTGTTTCTAACTCTGGCGTTCTTGTTAGTCGGAGTTTTGTCAAGCTCGGCGATGGCCGAACACGAGTGGGACCACCGATATGTCATCAACGGAGAGGTGACCGAGTTGAGTGGAGATTCGGCTAGCGGGGTAAAGGTGGAGGTTGACTGTTCTGAAGGGGCTACCGACCCCGACCTCTGTGGCCACAACTCCGATGAATCTGAAAAGACAGATCTCTCTGGGCAATTCACCCTTGAATTGCATGTCCACGCCGGTCAAGATGGGAAGTTCCTGGTGTTGTTAATCGATGGTCAACAGTTCAATCACACGCTCGACTTGACCGGCCCCGATGGTGAGCCTACCGAAGAGGACCGCGAGGTCGAACTCGAGTTCAGCCTCGATCACGATGTCTCAAGGACTCAGACCTATGTCATCGCCCTCCTATTCTTGGCGACCATTCTCGCCCCCTGCCTCTACTTCGTGATGAAGTTCCGTTCCAAATCCAGAGGCTCATCTCCCTCTTCTAAGGGGAAAAAGGGTGTGAGCGGCTCCGATGGCAGATTCTCAGCCGGCGGTGGTGGGAAATTGGGCGGGATGACCTCCTGTCCGCGGTGCGACGTTGCGGTGAAAAAGAGTAACCTCGCCGGACACTTGACAAAAGTTCACACGGTGTCGAAGTCGAAAGCTGAGGAAATCGCCTCGGAAGTTCTTGATTCTCAACTCGATTGAATGGGCTCATGGCGGCCAATCCAACTTTTCTGAGGTGGCCACTGAAGGTGGTTTACATTATGGGAAGTTGATTAGGCAATTCGCTGAGCTATGAGGATGAAGGCTGTGTGACCCATCGGGTCGTTCCCTGGCCTAACTCCACCCCTTGATGCCTTGGTCCATCCCCGGTCAATCCTCTCTCCGGCCCACTCGACGGTCAATCCAGCCTTCTCACAAGCCTCCCACGCCTGCTCTAGTTGGCTTGAGACCGGGCAGTAGCAAGCGAGACGTCCTCCTACCCTTAGGAGCGGAGCGAGGTGCGGCACCGCGTTCCACGGCTCTGGGAGGTCGATGATGGCAGCGTCAAACTCGTCACCGAACTCTGCTACTGATTGGGTGCTATTTGGGCTGTAAGCGTCTCCTTCGATGAGATGGAATTCGGGAAATCCATCCCACGCCGCCTTAGCTAACTCGATGTTTTCGAGGGCGACGGCGGCGTGCTCGGGGCGCAACTCGATGGATACGAGGAGCCCAGAGCCGCCGATGGAGTGGGCTATGTGAAGCGCCATGCCAGCAGAACCCAGTCCAGCCTCGAGGACTCGATGGCCGGTGCCGAGGCCGAGTCGGCTGCAGATTAGAGAGGCGTCCTTGGGGGTGATGATTTGTGCCCGCCGGCGCATTCCAGAGGTGAACTCGGGAAGCCCGGGGTGGAGCAGGAGGAATTCTTTCTGGCCGATGGTCAGCGTCTCTCCGATTTTAGCGTCAATGAGAAGTCTAATCGGGTTGATTCTGCCGATCCCTCGAACTTTGATTTCACGGTCCTCGACCAGCACCAGATGGACCTTGCCATCCGCCTCGCGGAGCGCCGCCACCGAGCCTTCCTCCATGCATCTCCCGGATAGGGCCGAGCCGGGGTCTGCTGTCAAAGATTGCGGCGTAAGTTGTGTGATTTCTTGGAGACAAAACGCGCGAAAATCGCCAATTTACCACGATAACGCCCTATGGGCGTGGATTTTCATCGGGTGCGCAGTTTAATGACCGTTGGGCTAGGAGGCTTCTTTGAGAGAGGGGTATCCATGAGCGAAAAGTCGGCTGATGCGGCAGATGTCGAACCATCTGAGGAGTGGGATCAAGAGTCCGACTTCGGTGACCTCCACGCCGCCGATGGCCAGATTCTTGAGACCATGCCAGTTCCCGAGTGGCTCGAAGGCATTGAATTGGAATCGACCGCTGATGTGCCTGTGCCAAAGCGGGTCGTCGACCAGGTGATTGGACAGGAAACTTCGGCGATAGTAATTCGTAAAGCGGCAGAACAGCGTCGTCACATGATGATGATCGGTGACCCGGGGACCGGGAAGTCGATGCTGGCGAGAGCGATGACCGAGTTGGTCCCCGCCGACAAGTTGGAGGACATTCTCTGCTATCCAAACGAGGACGACGAGAACGAACCGCGAGTGAGAACCGTCCCTGCAGGCAGAGGCGAGAAGATAGTTGCCGACCGGCGAGCGCAGATGCGTGCAGCTCGTGAGAAGACAAACAAGACACTTCTTTTCATCGCCATCTTCATCGGTGTGGTTCTACTTTGGGCGACCATCATGTCGGGTGAGATATTCACTCTGTTCTTCGGACTCCTAATTCTTGGATTTGCCTACATGTTCCTTAGAAACCGGCTATCTTCAGGTGACGACTCACGAATACCGAAGTTGCTCGTGAGACGAGATAGAGACGACCTTCCTCCATTCATTGACGCCACCGCCACCTTGGCCGGTAGCCTCCTGGGTGATGTTCGACACGACCCGTTCCAGTCCGGTGGGATGGAGACCCCTGCTCACGACCGAGTGGAGCCCGGAGCGATTCACAAGGCACATGGCGGAATTTTGTTCATCGATGAGATCAACCTACTTCGTCTGGAGGAGCAGCAGGCGCTCCTAGTTGCGATGCAGGAGAGGGAGTTGCCGATCTCGGGACGCTCGGAGCGCTCCAGCGGGGCAATCACCAAGACCGAGCCGGTGCCGTGCGATTTCATCCTCGTCGCCGCTGGCAATCTAGACGCTGTGCAAGGGATGCATCCAGCACTCCGCAGTAGGATTCGTGGCTATGGATACGAAGTCTATGTCAACTCAGACATGCCGGACACCTCTCGCAACCGTCGCAGATTGATTCGCTTCGTCGCCCAAGAGGTTGCGAACGAGCAGAAGAAGAAGAGCGGCCAGCCGATTCCTCACTTCGACAAGTCAGCGCTTGGGACCATTCTGCGCGAGTCCCAGCGAAGAGCTGGTCGCCGAGGAAAACTAACCCTTCGACTGCGTGAGTTGGGTGGTCTGGTTCGCGTCGCAGGAGACTTGGCGGTCGAGGACGGCTCCAAGTTCGTCACCTCCCAGCATGTGTTGGATGCCCGCAACATTGCCAAGCCACTCGAACAGCAGGTGGCCGACCGGATGATTGAGCGCCGTCTGGATTACTCACTCATCGTGAACGAAGGAGTCCGTGTCGGCCGAGTGAACGGACTCGCCGTCCTGGGCGCAGACAGCGGAATGTCCGACTACAGCGGCATCGTTCTTCCTGTCGAGGCATTGGTGACACCCTCTCACAAGAAGGGAGGCTCAATCTTCGCAACCGGTGGTCTTTCCGAGATTGCCAAGGAGTCAGTCACAAATGTTAGCGCCGTCATCAAGAAGTTGACCGGCAAGGATGTCTCTGACTTCGATATTCACATTCAATTCGTTGACACGCATGGAGTCGATGGTGACAGTGCCAGCATCACGATTGCAGCAGCCGTCATATCTGCCTTGGAAGATGTTCCAATCGGACAGGACCTCGCCATGACCGGTTCACTGTCGGTACGCGGAGAGGTGCTTCCAATCGGCGGCGTCACCGCCAAGATCGAAGCCGCCGCCAAGAGCGGAATCAAGCGAGTGATTATCCCACGGGCCAACATGAAGGATGTCCTAATCGATGATGAATATGTGGACCTGGTCGAGGTGATTCCGGTGGACACTCTCGATGAAGTTCTGGCAAGCGCCCTTGTCAGTGGACCTGAGAGCGTCACTCTCGTCGAGAGGCTCGGCAAAGTCGTCGACCGATTGACGAAAGATCCTAAGTCCCTCCCCTCGAAATCGGCGTAGGCCGGCCTTGTGTGGGCGCTGATGCCTTTTCCATAGTCTGCGTTGTGTGAGGCTTGCGCGGCCCTCGTTGGGCCAAAAGGAGATGAACGGGGTAAGTTGCGGTAGGCTTGGGGAGGTGTACGCTTGGGTGAGGGTGATGAAGTGGTCGAGCAGCAAGAAGCGGGCACTAACACCGTCTCGATGGGAATTCTGTTTCTCGTCGTTCTTGTCGACATGATTGGCTTTGGAATAATCATCCCGTTCCTCACCTACATGGTGGGACATCTCGCCGACCCCGGCGTCCAAATCGGACGTTGGGTCGCCGGTCTGATGGCAGCATATGCTGGCATGATGTTCCTCTTCTCACCGTTCTGGGGCTCACTGTCCGACCGCATCGGCAGGCGACCGGTGCTGATGATCGGTCTTGCCGGGAACACGATTGCCTTCTTTGTCCTCGGAATCTCGAACTCGCTCTTGATGGCGCTTGGCGCCCGGCTGTTCGCCGGCATGGTCAACGCCAACATGTCGGTCACTCGTGCCTACATCGGTGATGTCTCCAAGCCGCATGAGGTCGCTCGGCGGCAGGGTATGCTAGGGGTCGCCTTTGGCGTTGGATTCTCACTCGGCCCAGCCTTGGGTGGAATGCTGTCCGCTCCCGCCCAGTGGGGTTGGACCGACGCATTTCAGGGAACGGTGTTCGAGACCTATCCCTACCTACTCGCCTGTCTCGCCTCGTCGATGTTGTCACTGACGGGTCTGTTGGTGGCCACCACGAAGCTACAGGAGAGTCTTCCCAAGGAGCTTCGGGAGACTGTCGAGAAGCGCTCGGCCATTGGAACCCTGAGCACAAACATCGGCAACATCGGGCGGATGTTCAAGCGACCGGCCATATCTCCACTACTTTGGTCGTACACCTTCTACTGGATTGGATTCACCATCATGCACGTCACCTTCATCCTGTTCACCATGCGAGCGATTGGGGTGGGCGGTCTCGGCTTCAGTGAGAGTGACAATGGATGGGTGTTCGCCTTCATAGGCCTGTGCGGCATCATCACTCAAGGCAGGCTGATTGGCCCATTGACCAACCGGTTCGGCTCGAGCAGGCTAATGGCTGGAGGATTCCTGTTCTCCGCTGCGGGCCTCGCCTCGATACCCTATGTTCCTCCAGCCTATGCGATGCTAGGGATGCTGTTGGTGAGCGGATTGATCGCCTTTGGCAACGGACTCGCTTCACCTTCGAACATGACGCTGCTGACCCACGCTTCGGGAGCCGAAGAGCGAGGGATGATAATGGGTGTCAGCGAGAGCCTGCGCGCCTTCTCGTCGGTGTCCGGTGTGCTGATTGGTGGCTGGGTGTGGGATTACACGGTGAATCGAACTGACCTGTTCGACTTCCACACCGCCTTCTGGCTGTGTGGTTTCTTTGCCGTTCTTGGTTGGGCTTGTTTCCGGTTCTCAAAGGCTTGGAAGGCTGAAGAGGGGGTTCTACGAGCGGCGGAGGAGGCTGAGTGATGTCAGGGCCGGCAATCGTCTGTCACGGGGGGGCGGGTCACACCGTCAAGGACCAGCCGGGAGTGGACTTGGCGGTCGAGGCCGGCTGGCAGGTTCTGTCGGCTGGCGGAGGCGCGCTTGAGGCGGCTCTGGCTGCGATAGTCATCATGGAGGACGACCCGGTTCTCAACGCAGGAACCGGAGGGCGAATCAGAGCCGACGGCTCAGTTCAGTTGGATGCCGCGGTAGCGACCAGCGACGGCCGGTTCGGGGCGGTCGCCTGCCTCGAGGAGACCCTCAACCCGATTCATGTCGCTGCCGCCCTTCTAGACGACCAGGTGAACCTGCTAGTCGGGCGCGGGGCCCGGGAGTTTGCCGATTCCCTCGGTGTCTCGAGAGTTGCTGTGGCGGGCTCGCCTCTTCCCACGGGAAATGACACAGTAGGTACCATCACCCGCGATGAGAGCGGCTTGATTGTGGTCGCTTCGTCGACCGGTGGCTGTACCGGGCGACCAGCCGGACGCATTGGCGACACGCCGTTGCCGGGGGCTGGACTGTGGTGCAACGAGAACATCGGGGTGGCGGCGACTGGAATCGGCGAGGCGATTACGCTCAAGATGTCGTGCGTGCGAATTGTCGACATCCGCACGCGTGAGCGCGAGGGTACTGGTGTGGCTGGCGTGACCGGTGTGAATTCT
>CAUZJP010000044.1:0-7530 GCA_963580235.1 Candidatus Thalassarchaeaceae archaeon | reverse complement strand
GGTTGTGGTGGATTCATTGCAATAATCGGATTGATTCTCGGATTTGCATTGAAGAGTCCGGAGCAACAGATGGCTATGGCACCGGGTGTTGCTCCCGCTCAGCAAGCGGCATTCGCACAGCAACCACCGTCATATGACTTCCAACTAGGTGAACCACCCCGCTACCGCTAGGCTAGTGGTTGTGTTCTTCGACCTTACTCGGCTGGTTGGTAGATTCCAAATTCACTCAGCGGTGGTGTGTAGACATGCAAGTTGATGAGTTCGCTAGACTCCTCGTTGGATATCCGATGTATGTCGGGCTCTGAGGTTGCGCAGACCTCTCCTGCCGCATAGGTGCGAACTGACTGAGGTACGGCAAAACCCTCAGAATTCGTCACGAATATCGTTTCAGTTGAAGTCCCCTCGACAATCAGGAAGGCACAGTCGGACCCCATGTGGTCGTGGATGGGAGTCGCTTGGCCGGGCGTCCAGGATATGGCCACGAGTTCGTAGTTCTCGTTCTTCTTCAGGACGTTGCGCTGATAGCCGTCTTCCGCATAGCCGATGTGCTTGCGCAGTTCCTCGACATTGACGGGGAGACCGGAAAGACGGACATCGAGTTCTGCCAACCCAGGTCGTCGGTCGATTGAGTCGAGCCATTCGAGTAATCCCTCGAGACCCTTGCAACAGGATGTCAGGTGATTCAATTCGGATTCGCCCAGAACAACCTGTACCACCATTGGCTGACCCCGGAGCCCCACAGCAGGCAAGGGAAAATGATGATTCCCCCTAGCCAATTAGGTGGATTCAGGCAATATCAGTGTCCGAATTCTTCGGTAAGGTCATGAAAAGCTGCTATTGGGGCTGGGCGGGGCATCAAGCCAGGACCACTCAATAATTGATTAAGCGCTAGCACCGTGGCTAATCGGTGTACTGCAAAGGTGCTCGTGCCGGGATTTGAACCCGGGTCGACGGATCGAGAGTCCGTCATGATGGGCCGAGCTACACCACACGAGCCGTAGCAGCCCGCCGACCCGGCCCCGGTTTATGAACGGAATGGCTCGGCTCGATGGCAGCAGAATCCATTCACTTTCAATTTTGGAAAGGCTGGACTGAGTCAGATTTCACTTTCACTTTCAGTCGCGCCTCTTCATCGTCCGTTGATATGCTCCCGCTCTCTGGTGCTGTTCATGAACCGAACCAAAGATGGCAAGGAATCGATTCAGACTATGGAGGAGGTCGAAGTAATGATTCAGACACCACTCTCCAGTCTGCGAACGACAGGTAGTGCACCTGTGAGAACCTCCCACGGTCTAGTCCGCCTAGCGAGCAGCACTGGACGGGTAGAGTCTCCCACATGGGTGCCGACCGAGGTGACTCGGAGCCGCCCGGACTGGTCCACCCTACGAACACGGGCAAGGATTATCCGAACGAACGAGGTGGTTGGATGAGCCGAACTAAGAGACTTCGAGAGGCTGTGCGAGTCTATCTGGCAGAAAATGGTCGCTCGAACACTGTGGACATCTTCGACCACCTCAACGACCGCTTCTCATGGGGTGCGACGATGAATCAGGTGGGAAACATACTCGCCAAGGACAACCGCTTCGAAAAGGTCGGACATGTCCGGGACTTCTTCCGTGGCGCTCGGTATACCGTCTGCGTGTGGGACCTCGCAAGTGGCGCACATCAAGAATCTACGGCACAGGCATGAAGAACCACCTTCACTCCCGCCCTCGACAAGATGGGCGCGAAGGATTGGTGGACGCTGGCCCGAGGGGTCAATGTGGTGATGGGTGCAATCACCGTTGGAGTAGGTGCACTTATCGTAGGGGCTGCTGGCGAAACAGGCAACTCTCTGGCAATTGCACTACACGCCATTAGCGTAGCCACATTCATGGCAGGCTGGAATGCGCTCAACGATCTGAAAGACATCGTTGCGGACAGGGTGAACCGCCCGTACCGCCCAATACCCTCCGGGGCGATTTCTGAGAGTGCAGCCAAGAATTTCAGCATGGCAATGATGTCAATTTCAGCCCTCTGTTTGGCAATCATCGTATGGCACGCAGAAAGACAGGTCGGCGAAGCTGAATGGATGGATTCGGTTGCGATTTGGCTACTCGCTCTCTTCTTGATGGTCGCCTACGAATTTGATGGAATGCCATCCAAAGTCTGTTGGAAGCGCCGCGGCTTTTTGGGCAACCTTGCAGTTTCAGGTTTAATTGCAGTCGTCATAGTATTCGGCGCTGCATCGGTCGGCCACGGCACCGACCCGCTCCCCTGGCTTGTAGCAGTCTGCGCCATGATGATTGGAACGGCCCGAGAAATCGTGAAGGATGTGGAAGATCTCGCTGGTGATGCCGACCGAGAAACTCTGCCGATGAAAATCGGCCCCAACCCAGCACGTACCTTGGCATGGATTCTCAGCCTTCTCGGATTTATCGCGATGGCCCTTCCATTTGGATTCGAGCTCCTTCCGAAAGGGCTCATCATAGTGATGCTACCAGCAATGCTGACTCTGCTGGCAACCAAACCACCTCTGGCAAAAGGAGAGGATACGAAAGCATCCAAGTTTCTGAAGCGTGCCCTGATGTTGGGGCTCGCCGGCTTCACAGTGTCAGGAATATATGCCGGCCTTGGCTGACAATCGCGTTTCCGGTCTCCTCAAAGTCATTCGAGTTCAAGGAACTCGGCGTAGGTTTCCCACGCCACATCTGAAATCAGGAATGTGAGGAGTGAAATCTGAGCCCACATCCGGTTCTCCGCTTGTTCGAAGACGATTGAATTCTCGCTATCCATCACTGAATCAGTGACCTCGTCGCCCCGGTGGGCGGGAAGACAGTGCATGAAGAGGTATTCATCATCGGCGTGGGAGACCAGTTCATCATTGATTTGGAAGCCGTCAAAATCACCAATCTTGTCGGTGAGTCCCTCCTCCCCCATCGACACGAACACATCAGTGTAGACCACATTCGCATCCGTCACTGCCTCGACGGCGTCGTTTGTCCCTGTCAAGGTCGAGCCGGAATTTTCTGCCAACTCAAGTGCTCTAGTGACAATGTCCTCATCGGGTTCGTACCCTTCGGGTGTGGCCCAAGTGATGTCACTGCCAACTATTGCAGCCGCCAGCATCAAGTCATGGAGCACATTGTTTCCATCCCCTACATAGGCAATCTTGACTGACCCGAGATCGTCGAATTTCTCCTTGATTGTCATCAGGTCTGCAGCTGCTTGGCAGGGATGATGTTTGTCAGAGAGGGCGTTAATTACCGGCACCGTCGAATTATCAGCAAGTCGCACCACATCCGCGTGTGCGAAGCAACGGTAGGTGATTCCGGCGAGATAGCGAGAGAGAACCTGTGCGGTGTCTGCGACGGTCTCGCCTTTGCCGAGTTGGATGTCGCCTTTCAGAAGTGTAAGGGGGTGCCCCCCCAATTTGCTAATTCCGACTTCAAACGAGACTCTGGTTCTAGTGCTCGGCTTTTCGTAGATTGAACCGATTGACAATCCATCAAACGGCTTGAAGTCCGGAGCAACATCTGAGTCGTGTTTGAAGGCAATCGCCCAGTCGATGATGCTCTCGAATTCCTCGGCAACATCATCGATTGCCAGTAGATGGCGCATTCAATCATTCCACCCATCAATTTCGGAGCCGATATCACTGGCGAAGCCGTCCTTTGAATCTGCCATTCCACCGAATAGGTTCTGGGCGAAGGAGAGAATGTCCGCTAGACCCTCTTCCTGCTCACTTGAAAGTGGTATGAGTCCGGGTTGGATCTGAGACTGTTGCATCATCCGCAATTGCCCGATTGCGAACTCCGTCCTCTGTCCTCCGGCCTCCTCATAGAGCGCAGCCTCCAATGAATCCAACCGCTCACCCCACTCGAGTACTCGCTCAAGGTCTTCGGGCTCGAGGAGGTCGGCCTTGGAGAGGAAGTTGGCGGTCGGCAGTCCGAGTCGGAAGTGAACGATGTTTGAGAGCAACATCTGAGAGACGAATCCCGACGCTGACTGTGAGAGCATCGGGTCGAACAGGAATATGAGGGCGGCACGGTCTTGGCCGAGAACCTCGACGAAATGGCTCGATGCCTCTCGGAAGGCGAACAGTTCGACCTGCCCGGGAGTGTCGATAATCAGCAAGTCCCCTGAGAGGCCGTCCAATTCCGCCTGAATCTCATTGGCTTGCATCGCCACCAGATCTGCCGCAAGAATCTGAGCGCCGTTGGGGCCCAAGTCGTACTCATCCATCACATCGGACAGAGAGACTATGTCTCGCACATCGAATTCGGGGTCATAATGAACTCTTTCAGCACCAGGGTCGAGATTAATGGTCAATGCCTCAATATCAAGAAATCGTGCCCATCGTTGGAAAGCGGTCACCAAAGTGGACTTCCCAGCGCCTGCTGTTCCTACGATAAATAGTACCGGGGGTGAGGTGCCGTCTGCTGCTGCCATGATGATAGCCCCATGCCCATGGTTTTTCAAGGATTCGTACGGCATATTGAGGTCTACCCACCGGTCTTCCGATAGGCTATGCCTACCCATCCTGTGACAACGGTTATAGAAGCGAGCGCGTTGGCGGAAAGTGCTTCATTGGAAGGAGTAGATATAATGTCAGATGATGAACAGAATGCGCCCCCGCCCCCCCCGCCCGGATTCGATGCACCACCACCACCCCCGCCCGATATGGACGACGCACCTCCACCTCCGGCACCTCCGGGTATGGATGCACCTCCACCACCTCCTCCCGGAATGGACGCTCCGCCACCTCCACCCGATGCTCCGGCACCACCGCCACCCCCAGGCGTGGATGCACCTCCACCACCCCCACCCGATGCTCCGGCACCACCTCCACCGCCCGGAATGGATGCGCCTCCACCTCCACCTCCCGGAATGGATGCACCTCCACCTCCACCGCCCGGAATGGATGACGCTCCACCTCTTCCCCCACCCGGTCTTGAACTGGAAACTCCAGACGAAGAGCCTGAAGTGGCAAGCCTCGACATGGGTTCAGCCGCCGACCTTCTCGGAGCGCTAGCTCCGCCAGAGGAAGAGGCTGATGAGGATTCAGACGACGGCGATGATTTGCTTGACGCCGCCGCCGCAAGTCTGCTTGACGCACCGCTTGAAGAGAGTTCTGATGACGATTCAGAGGATGAAGGCGATGAGGCCGGTGACGAGGCTACCGAAGAGGCTGCCGAAGAGGCGCCTGCCATTGACCTGTTAGGACCACTAGGTGACGATTCCGACGATGAGTCTGACGATACTGCTGAAACTGAAGAGGCGGAATCCGACGACGAGGAAGAGGCCGAGGCAGAACAAGAGCCTGAGCCTGAGCCTGAGCCCGAATTCCTGCATGCTGGCGCCGGAGTTCGAGATATCACTGATGTCGATGCAATCCCTGGTGACAAACTACACGGTTCACTGCATGAGGAGGAGACATCCACCTTGAGCGCAGACGGAGAGGTCATTGAGCAGACAGTGAGCGGACTCCTCAGCATTAACAATCCTAGCGAGAAGGACAGACTTTGGGACATCGACATTTTCCTGGGTGGACTCTCAAACACCGACATCGAGGAAGGTCATCTACCAGTACAGGAATTGGACCCCGGAAGTGACCATACCCGTGAATACGAGGTATCGGGGCCACGAATGTTGGTTGTAAGAGAGCGACTCGACACCAAGCCCGATCGAGGACAGGATAGGAGCACATCGTCCGTCTGTTCCGAGGAGGTACAATCAATCTCCATCGAGATTGAAGTAGAGAACGTCGGACCTGTCGACCTACACGATGTCGAGGTCACCCGAGACATCCCCTCGCAACTGGATGTTGCAGGAGGCGATTCCCACACAGTAAACCAAGGAGCACTGACATGGGCCGTTGGTACCCTCTCGCCTGGTGGCAAGAGGAACCTTCCTTTGACCGCCGAATTGGTCTCAGAGGTCATTGACCCAATCGACGCGGGGTCCACCCGCGCCACATACCGGGCAGATGCGACCCTTTCAGCGATGTCTGTGACCGAATTGGATGCGTTCTGCCGCGGCTTCAGTTACATGGATGTCGATGAGGATGAGCGCCCAGACAACTGGCGCTGTCAAGCGATTTTTGAAAATCGCTCGTCATTCGCAGTCGACTTGGTTAGACTTCAGGTGAAGTTGGCCGGTTCAGATGATCTGCTCTTCGACATCTCCGATGTTGAGAAGGATGTCCTTCCTGATGGGGTATGGAAGAGCGAAGAGGCAATCGTGCCCTCTACAGATAAGCCGAACTTCAACCAAGAACTCGGCTTCACCGTAATCCCCCGAGTGACTCACACCACAAACGGCGTAATCGAGTTGCAGCAACATGTGATTACCGTTCTTGAGGCAGATGTCAAAAAGAGCTACTCAGTTGATGTTTTGAGAAGTTATAGAGAGGCGGCTGTTGATGCAGAGATAACCGTGGAGAATACTGGTTCATCAACCATCAACCTGATGAGAATGACCGATGATGTCCCTGGAATCTTCAACCACCCCGACATCGAGCAGATTATGTGCTCAATAGACGGCAAGGATCTGATTCGGGACCAGTTCAGAATAGAGGTCAAAGAGGGCCTCTCACTCGAGTCAGAACGAGTCAGCCCGGATGGTCCAGGCCACACCATGTTGCTGACAATCGGAACCAAGGGTCCAATCGGCCTTGAGCCTGGTCAGACCCTCACCGTATCCTACCCGTTGATCGCTCCAGACCCGAGCCCGGATAACGATGTAGTCGCCGGACCACTCCGCTGCGACTTCAGCGCCGAGAGGTATGGGCCTGTGGCTACCAGAATGCTAAGTGAGGTCCCTATCGCCCGCGTCATCCACAAGCGACGCAAGTTCAGTACTGGAAAGGAAGTGTTCCCCGCTGGTGGCGCAGGTCGCTACGAGGTGTTGATCATGTTCCAAAACCGTTCGGACTCGGCACTTGAAGACCTGATTCTACACGATGTAGTTCCAGCGGCCTTTGAAATCAAGGGCTACAACATCCGCTCCGATGCCAAAGGCAACAGAGAGGCAGAGATGGAAAAAGAGCCAGCAGAGGATGGCACCAAGGTCACCTGGCACCTCGATGTCATCGAGAAGGATGAGAGGATTGAGGTCATCTACGAGTTGGTCGGAGATGCTGATGTTGAGTACAAGGTCAGCGAGGCGCAAGAATTCCACGGCGCATCATTCGGTGACGAAGTCGACGAGGACCTCCCCCCCCTGCCCGCTGATGAACTTGAGGAAGAGGACTCAGCGGATAACGAGGAAGACGACGATGCAGGCAGTGAGGAAGCGGACTCCGATGACGGTGACGACGCTGAAGATGCTGACTCCGATGACGGTGACGACGCTGAAGATGCTGACTCCGATGACGGTGACGCTGACGATGCTGACTCCGAGGACGGAGACTCAGACGACGCTGACGACGCTGACGATGCTGACTCAGACGGCGACATGGACGCCGCCCTCCAACAGATAACCGGTGATGACGGCTCAGACGACGAGCCCGCCGCTGAAGCCGATGAAGCCGATGCTGAGGGGCGAACT
>CAUZJP010000043.1:0-7538 GCA_963580235.1 Candidatus Thalassarchaeaceae archaeon | reverse complement strand
GGTGGCGGCGACAGACGCAGCGGTGGCGGTGATTCCCGTGGCGGACAGCGTGGAGGTAGCGGAGGCTACCGGGGCGGCGGAGACCGTCGAGGAGATTCACGAGGCGGCGACCGAAGAAGCGGTGGCGGCGACAGACGCAGCGGTGGCGGTGGCTCCCGTGGCGGACAGCGTGGTGGACGGCCCGGAGGCGATAGCCGTGGCGGTCAGCGTGGTGGTCAGCGTAGTGGCGGCCAAAGAGGCGGCCAAGGCAAGAGTGGCGGCAGTCGAGGAAGGAGTGGGCCGAAGGGACGCGGGCCAAATCATGCTCATAGAAGGCCGCCGAATAACCCATTCAAGCGACGCGACGACTGAAATCAGAGGGTCCGCCCGCAGTCGGTGCAGTACGCTTCGCCAATCTTTTCGTCTCTCTCGACTGAGTGTCTGCCACAATCGGGGCATGGTGGCATCCCGGTGTTTCGCCGCTTCCTACGAAATCTGAATCTTCGCGGGTCGAGCAGCCGCGGCCAACCTCGCTTCGGCTTGCGAACCTTAGGCATCTGAACCCCGCACCTCGCCCATCTGTCGACCCATAAGAAACTGCCCGCACCCCATGGCTCACACGGACTCCCACCCTGTAACTCGGTGGCCTTCAGAACCGAGGCATTGAGAACCCGTTCCCTCTCGGAGTGCCGATGGCAGTCGATGTGGAGATGCTCTGGCTTGAGGTGCTGGACGCTCAGGACGAAGATGACCGCGAAGAAATGTGTCGTCTGTCTGACGACATCATCGAAGCGGACCCGACTCACGCAGACGCTTGGTGGATGAGAGCGAAACTCGAACTGCCCAGTGAAGGATTTCCCTCTCTAGTGGAAGTTTCCCGGTGCCTTCGGTCCTGTCGGAAGGTTGTCGAATTTGACCCGGACAACCGACGGGCGTGGTGGCGGGGCGGACAAATCCTCGTTGAGGAACTTGGTATGCTCGAGGAGGCGTTGGAATGGTGGGAAAGCAAGCGAAAGGTCTCGCCTGGTGACCCGGAACCACTCATCGAACAGATCGCCATATTGGCGGATTTGGGGCAGTACAAGGAGGCGGCGAGGCGGCTGGAAGTGTTGAACAATCAGGTGGGTGATCCGATGCTGACTGACCAGATGTTGAGAGCTGCCAGACTGAGCACAATCGTCCGGAAAGCAGCACTTCGCGAGGAGAAAAAGTTGTTCAAACCGTGGGACAAAGACCACGACGGCTGGAAGGACATCGAATTCCAAAAAAACCGGAAACCGGCTAACGATCAGATGACTTTTCTGATGATGGCTGGCCCTCTCGTGATGGCCGAAGTCCTGCTCTGGAACTCCTTCGAATTCTCCGGCTCGCAAATATTTCCGATGATAGGGGGTTTCCTGCTCGTGCTCGTCACCGTTCTGGTTGGAGTCAAATGGTCCAAGGCGCTGACCATGAAAATGAACCGGCCCGCATTCAATGTGGTTCGGGCGGTTGATGTCGAGATGTCCAGCGGGCGCAAATGCTTCCCGGATAGTTGGCGCAGTGGGAAGTTGTATCAGGCTCTGCTGAAGTTCAGGACACCTGCTTTCAGGGATCGACTCGAAATAATAGTCGATACCGACGAGCAGTTGCCAAATAGTTGGAAGCCGCGCATTCCAGACATGACTGAAGTTGATATCGACCACTTCGAAGAGGAGTGAATCAAAGCAGCTCAGATGCGATGACTCCGAACACCGGGCGAGCGTCATACCTGTTCGGATGGCATCAGGTACCGTGGCTGAAGTCCTCGTGGTAGGACTTCTGCTCAGCGGTAAGGACATCGAGGCCCTTGCCTTCTGCAGACAACTTGAGTGCTGCTAGTTCTGAATCCTGTTGGTGACTGATGTCGTAGACCTGATTGTCGTATCCCTCACCCTCAGCAGCCAAGCGGCAGAGCGAGAGGAATTGGTTGGCGAATGACATGTCCATGACCTCGGAGGGGTGACCCTCCGCGGCAGCCAAGTTGACCAGTCGCCCGCGCGCCAGCAGGTAGATTCGGCGACCGTCAGCGAGGGTGAACTCCTCATTGTCGGTGCGTATCGTACGGACTGAGGTTGCTAGCCCCTCCAAGTCCTCGATGTTGATCTCACAGTCGTAGTGACCGGTGTTGGATATGATTGCACCATCCTTCATCGACTCGAAGTGGTGAGCGACCAGCACATCGACCATTCCGGTCGCGGTGCAGAAGATGTCACCGACCGCAGCGGCTTCGTCCATCTTCATCACTCGGAAGCCGTCCATGTGCGCCTTCAGCGCAGCGAGCGGGTCAATTTCAGTGATGATGACATTGGAGCCCATTCCCCGAGCCCGGTTTGCGAGGCCCTTTCCACAGTGGCCGTAACCGGCGATTACGAAAGTCTTGCCAGCGAGAAGTACCGAAGTTGATCGCAGTATCCCGTCTAGAGTTGACTGACCCGTGCCGTGAACATTGTCAAAATCCCACTTTGTGATTGCGTCATTGACAGCGATAACCGGGTATTTGAGTTGGCCAGCCTCACCCATCGCGCGCAGCCTGTGCACCCCTGTGGTGGTCTCCTCCGTACCCCCTATGACACCCTCCAGAGCGTCCGTGCGGGAGTCGTGGACTCGGAAGATGAGGTCTGCTCCATCGTCAAGGGTGAGAGTTGGTTTTGCATCGATTGTCTTGTCGATGCACCAGTAGAAATCTTCGACCGATTGGCCATGCCAGGCGTAGATTGGATAGCCTTCGCGGGCTAGCCACGCGGCCACATCGTCTTGCGTCGAGAGCGGATTGCAGCCTGACCAGGAAATCTTGGCGCCGGCTGCGGCGATGGTCTCGATGAGAACCGCTGTCTCCTTGGTGACGTGAAGACAGCCTGCGACGGTCATGCCGGCGAGAGGCTGTTCCCCCTCTGCAGTTGCACGCAGTGTGGCTAGAACAGGCATCCGTGAGCGAGCCCAATCGACTCTGAGTTCTCCTTCATCAGCGAGCGAAATGTCAGCGACCTTGTAGCCTGCTGCCTCATCCATGAAGCGGCCGACCGGCCCCCAGTTCATAAGCCCAGCCTCCTAGGGAGGAGAGCCAAACTGAGGACATCGATTTCAACTTCGATGTCAATGTAGGGCAACTCGTCATCCGTCTTCTTGGAAGTGCCCCGAATACTGTTGGGCATAGGCCCTCGCAGTATCCTCTGGGTAACCCTGTGCGATGAGTTGCTGCACATATGCTTCCATCGGGTCCATGTCTTCGACGCCGCCGAAGTCGGTGACGACCTCATCCTTACCACTGCGCATTCGCAGCACGAGTAGCGTTGCAATCACGATGACGAGCAGAACAATGGCGCTGATTCCGGCGTAGAGCATCATGCCCATACCGCCTTCGCCGCCACCCTGTGCGCCACCACCGCCGGAGCAACCTGCTGCATTCGGGTCAGCGATGCAGGGGTCAACATCCTCCTCAAGTGGTGGTAGATTGATGTCGATCTGGTGGTAGAGGGTCCAGGTCTGGCCGTTGCCCTCGACTATCTTCAGGTAGATGGTCTTGGTCTGGCTCTCGTTGGTGAAGAGATCCTCAAGCTTTAGTTGCAGGCTGAATCCATCTCCATCTCCAAGTCCGTTCTGGGTGGCGTAGTTGCCGTCTTGGATGTTCTGCAGCTTCTCCGTAAGAGAGGCGTTCAAAATCGATGGGTCGAGTGAGACCTCAATCTGGACATCTCCGTTCTCGCTGCCTGTAAGCACGCTGCCGTTGACATAGACATAGTCACCGTTCTGGGTCGAGCCGGATAGTGGTGAGTCGATGCTCCATGTCGGTGCGTCGTCGCCGTAGTCCTCTGGGACCACCACGAAGTACAACTTGACCTTCTCAGAGTCGCGGCCGGCACGGTCATCGACCGTCAACTCGATTCGAATCGGGTTGTCGGCGAAGCCGGAGGGGTCGGCGGTCTGGTTGTAGAAGGTGTAGGTCCAGTCGCAGCCCATGGCGGCGGTGCGCTCGAAGGTGTGGCCGTCGTAGTCGTTTGAGGGGTTGTTCCACGGGTAGTCCTGGTAGACCTTCCATGTGTACATGGTGATTCCACTCTCGCCCTCCGCTGCGTCGGGGTCGGCTGAACCACAGGCGTCGTACTTGACCTTCACGTCACCACTCGTGGACAACTTGACTAGATAGACCGGCCAATCGGTTCCGCTAGAGGTCTTGGTGCCGTGGTCCTCAAGGCTGTCAGGGTAGAGCGGATGCTCCTCCACTGTTACATTGGCGATTGGGTCCGACTCATCGGCGAGGATGTCGTTGGTCTGCAGGTTGACATGGGTCACACGGGTGTGGCCCGCTGCATCGTGCAGGTAGAGGGTCAACTCCCAAGTTGCATCTTGGAAGCAGCCGGTTGCCGACTGTGTGTCAATGAGGCAGAACTGAGCGGTGTGTGAGTCGTCACCGCGATGGTCGTAGTCGACATTCGGCGGGAACGGGTTGCGGTTCCAGTCGGTTGCGCCACGAATCTCCCAGTCTGCGTCGAGGCCGGTGATTGCGGTGTCGAGGTCGAATTCGAGTTGGCTGTTCGACTTCATGTAGACCGTGATGTCGGTGTACTCACCTGCGCCATTGGCCTGCGTTGGAGCAGCGCCGTTGATGGTCAGGTCCCAGCCGCTGCCTGCAATTCCGAAGTCAGTCGGATACGGTGTAATCTGGAATGCGAGCAGGTTGCTGCGCAGAGGTGCGGTGGTGCTGCCGTATGGTTCGGAGACACTCGGGTTCTCAACGTCGATGGTAGTGACGATTAGGCCGCCCTGTCCGATGCCGCAAGACGCCAGCATGTGCATGGTCGAGTCGTCGCTGTGCTGCAGTAGGCTGTGGAAGGTTCCTTGCTGTGCGTTGATCATGCCACCGCATGGCGTTGGCAACTTGTTGGAGCCTGTGCCGGAGGTCGAGAGTGCTGCGTTTGCAACATAGTTTCCGTTGTTCATGCCGAGCCATGCCGTCTGACTGACATTCTTCAGCAATGGGTGGTATGGATCCATGATGTTCGTATCGCCGTGCTGGATGGAGTTGCCCGCGGTACTGCGGTCAAGAATCACCATGTTGTAGAGCAGATTGTCATCGAGCCCCTCAGCGTACGGTCCAAGGTGAATCTCGATGGTGCCACCGCCGAGCATGAAGTTTTCGAGGGTCGTCTGGGTCGCAGATTCACCGAGGCGGCCGTAGTAGTTTCCAGCCTGCACGTTAGCGTTGGTCTGCCATGGCAGGAGGACCTTGTCGTAGTGAGCGAGCCAGCCAGAGTCTAGGTAAGTGTCCCAGTCACCCTGACGGAACTGTGTGTAGGTGAGGCCCATGGCCTGCATGTCCTCCTTCACACTCTGCAACCGGTTCTGGTCGGTCGGGTTAGAGAGGATTGCCACATCCACACTGTCGGCGAAGGTGATGGTGAAGTTGCGCATGTTGCCCGAGGCTGTGCCGTCGACCAATTCTGCGTAGAACTGGATGTTGTAGGTCTCCCCATCACTCCAACCATTGTAGGGCTGGAAGGTCGCATCAGTATTCTGGTGCGGCTCCAAGCTGATTGGGCTGTTGACCGAGGTCACCGAGGAAACTGTCGTGCCTAGTGAGTTGACGATATCCATGTAGATGTTGTAGTCACCTTCCAATACGCCGTTGCTCAGTGGAACCTCGAACTGGTGGGTCATCGCCTGGTCGATTGGATACACGCAGTCGAAGGTCGCATCCTCGACACAATCCAAGACATTCGGTCGGTAGAGGGTCACATCGACTGATGCAACCTCGAAGATGACACGGGACAGGTTGTTGCCAAGAGCGACCTCAGCGACATTGGTCCAGTTGTTACCAGCGGTCACATTGTCGAATGTGCTCATCACATCGACACGGTAGATTCCCTGCACGAAGTTATGCGACGCAATGGAAATGTTGCGCTCTTCCCGAGCGTCGATGTTGGTCACGCTTGCGCTGTATTCACCGCCGGTGACCGGCGTGAAGGTGTACTCCTGAACAGTGATGTTGTCCATGGCAAATCCGGCGAAGCCGGAGGCACCATTGATTCCGTCGTTATTCGATAGGAAGCGGAAGGTCAAATCGACCTCGGCACCTGCCATTGAAGTGCACTCAGTCCGCCATTCGCTCGAAGCGCCGGTGCGGTTCTGAAGCACGATGTGAGTTAGGTCGAGGGTCACCGACTTGACGATGCCTTCTGTGTCAAACCAAACGACATAGTCTCCTTCATCGGAGTGGTCGCCCATGAAATCAACCTCATCCCATACATCATCGCCATCGATGTCCTCGCAACTCTGGTTGGGGCCACCGAGAATTCCGTTCTCGTTGTAGTCGTTCCACGAACCGTAGACGATTCCCTGATAGGTCTGGCTACCCTTGCGCCAGCTGATCTCAAGACCAGCGTACTCGTTGACGCCCACGATGTTGCCGTCGGAGTCTGTCAGGTAGTCGGATTCAGCAAAGTAGTCGAAGGTTAGGTAGGCGAAGTCGCCACCCATGTTCCGCAGGTCAATCGATTGGAGAGTCATCGACTCGTTCCAACCGTCGCCATAGCCAGTATCGGGGTGCCCGAACCAGTAGGCGTGGCCACCGAAGAGTGGTCGGTTGCCCGGCACGATGGCATTCTGAATCGCTGGGTCCGTATCGTCGTATATGTCGCCCTGGCCATTCGTGTCGTCACCATACATCAAGGCGCAGCCACTCGGCTCAAAGTCCTCGCCATCCTTGCAAGGATTGGAGAACAGAGAGGTTGGCTGAGCGGTGTAGACTGTGGCTTCGACATCGAAGTCCATCACGGTGTTACCAGCGTTTTCGACGATGACATCGATTGCCATGTCACCTGCAGCGTAGAGTTGACCGGGTTCGAAGGAGGTGATCTCCTTCACGGCAGGGTCGTAGAGATTCAGTACGCTCATCTTCCAGCGGATGTCGTCGTTGCTGTCGTCTTCATTGACAAAGCCAGTGGGATTGGCCACCAGACCCTCGAGCATGTACTCGGTGTCATTCACGAAGTAGGCGTTCAGAGTCACCACCTCCTCGTCACCCGGACCAAAGTTGCTCAGGCTGATGGTCTGTTGAACGGGCTGGACGGCGCCGTACTGGGTCACCGTCTTGGTGATGGTGAGGTTGTCGAACGCCATGCCGTCAAACTGGGTGTTGCGGGACTCGTTGTCGAGCCCCACGCTGCCCAGGTAGCCAGAGCGGAACCTGAAGCGGATGTCCACAACATCACCCGCCCACGGAGTGAGGTCGAGTGAGTTGTTACCGGTGAAGTTCATCCAACTCTGGTTTGTTCCGGTGATGTGGTAGATCCGGCTCGTGTACTCGACCGAACCTCCGTTGCTGAAGTACTCGTTGATGCGAATCGCATCGTAGCCACCACGGTAGATGATGGGCACCCAGCCCCTATCCTCGGTGAAGATGTCGATGTTGCAGGAGTCGTCATAGATGACCATGCCAACAATCTGACCTTGGCCGTTCACATAGTGGACCGCGGAGTAGCCGGATGTGCAGAAGAGGTCGAGTTCCAACTCTGCTGCATCGGCACCAGTCAAGTCGACAT
>CAUZJP010000042.1:0-7616 GCA_963580235.1 Candidatus Thalassarchaeaceae archaeon | reverse complement strand
GTGGCGGCGGTGGCCGTGGTGGCCGTGGTGGCCGTGGTGGTGACAGGCCCCGGCGCGAGATGACGAAGACCAAGTGTACCCTCTGTGGAGACAACTGCGAAGTCCCATTCAAGCCCACACCGGGCAAGCCGATTCGCTGCCGACCATGCATGGACAAGGTCGAGTCCGGCGAGGCTAACGCAGACGAATTGGCGAAGGAGCGTGAGGTTCTCATCAAAGCGAGGAATAACGCTGGAGAGGCTGAGGGATTCAAGATGTTCATCGGCGGTCTGCCGTTCGAAGCAACCGAGGATGAATTGTCAGAATTGTTCGGCGAACATGGCGAGTTGAAAGAGGTCCACATCGCCACCGACCGAGAGACCGGAAAGAGCCGAGGTTTCGCTTTCATAACCTACACAGACCGCAAGGTCGGCAGTGCAGCACTGACCAAACTGAAGGGCACCAAGATAGGTGGCCGCAGTCTTACCATTCAGGAGTCGAAACCGCGCGATAGCGGTGGCGGTGGCCGAGGCGGCAACCGCGGCGGAGGCGGTCGCGGTGGCGGTCGCCGAGAGCGCCGCTGAAATCCTCGACTCACATCGAAGAGGCTCACTGAAGGCTTTTTCAAAGCACTCTACGGAGCCGGCAGGCTCTTTCGCAATCACACTAGTGCATACGCATGACCGAACGAATCTTGGCCCTCCTTCTCGTCGCACTCTTCTCACTCTCACTCATTCCGACCACAGATGTGTCCGCCCAATTCGGCGCCGATGTCGACATCGACCCGGAGGTCGCAATCCCGGGCGAAACTCTGCATCTGACTGCTGACGGTCTCGGTACTGATTCAACCATCCTCTACGAGATATGGGTAGAGGATGACGAAGGTCAACGGCGGTTTGAGAGGCACAACCAGAGTACGGGCAGTGAACGGATGGAATGGGATTGGCAGGTATCTCCAGCCACCCCTACCGGAGACTATCAGGCGTGTATCGGATATTGGTACTTCATAGTTGATGGAGACTGGGATTCGGCTTTCCTCCAAAATCTGGATTGTGATTCATTCTTGGTGAAGCGGCGGGACATCCTGCTGGTGCCCAAAGAGGAGGTCGTACTCGCTGGTTCAACCATCACAATCGAGGGTTTGCTCAGCCACCCATGGACCGGAGAGCCGGAGGCGGCAAGCAGAGTTGAATGGGTTGCGACATACACCATCGATGAGGATGGGAGTATCGAGACTCGAGAACACAGCGGTTCTCTGCAGAATGTGTTCGGCTCCTTTGAGTTCTCGATGGTCACGCCACTCAACATCGCAATCGACGATTGGAACGGTGACATAGTCACATTCCAAGTCTGGGCGAACGGCAGTAGTCAAGAGGTTGATTCGGCATCAACCTCAGTCGAAGTCGGCGAATATGAGATTAGTTGGCTTCAGCCAGCATCATCCTCCACCATCCTACTCGACCAAGTTCTCCACATCGAAGCTTGGACTGAAGCGAGGTCTTCGCATGATTCCACACCACTTCCTAATCAGATGCTCGGCCTCAACCTGTGGCAGGAAGGGGCTGTCCGGAGTCTCAACTCAACATTCTACTCGGGCACGAGGGGGCATGTGAGTGAACTTGTGGAATTGGGGGGACTGGTTGGGATACACTCCGGCGCAGCAACTCTCGAACTGGTCGGTTACAATCCCAACGACGGCGAGGAAATTCACTCAAACCGGTCCATTTGGATATCCTCTACAGAAGACCTGTCGGGTCAAGGAATCGAGATGCGCGCAACGGTTCAAGGTGGCCCATTCAACCCTGGAGACACGGCCTCCATCAATGTGGTCGTCACCGACCTTGGTGGTGAAGCCATCCCCAATTGTTGGGTTCACTGGTTGGCGTGGGAGGGAGATGATGATTGGGTTGAGTACGGGACCGTGGTGATTCAGCCACCCGTGGCAGTACAATTGGATTCATTCGGAAAATCAACTCTTGAACTTACGATACCATCGGACTTCCGCGGTGACTTGGCAGACATCGAGGTCTCGTTAGTGGCATTCAACGCCACCGGGGAGAGTGACAGCGAACAACTGAGCATCCCTGTGCTGGAACCGGATATCCACCTCGTTGCTGACCGCAGCACCTTCTCTCCGGGTGACCAGGTCACATACGAACTCGTGGCGGATGGCTTCGACGATGATGTGAGATGGACTTGGACCTCAACAGATGGCCAGAGTGGGGGATTGGTGGACGCAGGAACATCGACTAACATCATCCTGACAATCAGCGAGACTTTCAACGACGACGAGTTCATCTTGTCTGTACACGCGGTGGATGGCTCGGGCCACTCTGAAACCGACGAAGCATCAATCTTCAGCAGAGAAGGATATGTGGTCAACATCGACCTGCCATCGGGCAGAGTTAGGGCTGGTGAGGAGTTCACCATCACCTATCAGTTACACAGCATTGAGGAAGGCGAAGCATTGGAGCTTCCGATGAGTTGGGAGACCACCATCTTGGGTTCGACCGAATCGACACGGATCGGTGTGGCCACCTCGCCAACCGGGACTCTCATCGTCCAGCCAGCCTCGGACCTCGAAGCGGGTTCCTACATCCTCTACGTCGGTATTGGAACAGCATCCACCCTCCAAATCGTGGAGGTCGTGGACTCTGATTCATCCGATATCGTAACCACTGCTGGTGACACCGTTCAGACAGCTGCGCCGACACTTGCCATCGTCGCACTGTTAATCGGAGTGATTGCCTTGATTCTGGCTATTTTCAAGGGAAAGGAGGGCAATGAACCGGCCCCCCTTGGAACCTCCGTCGATGACCCGATGACTGCAGCGCAAGCCGCCCAATCTGTCCCCGCTGCTGCTGCGCCGCCTGCACAAGTTGGGCCTGATACTCTAGGGGCACCGCCTCCACCTACCGGTGCTGCTCCAGCCGGTGGCTGGGACTACTCGGGACATCCTCCCAGTGAATGAGAAGAGTTGCGACGGCCGAACGGCTGACAACCGGTAACCCATACCGACTTCCGAGGTGAGCGGATGGCATGGCTGGTAATCGACGGCTACGAGGATGAACCGGCGGCGTTCGGAGTACCCCCCTATGTCGGATTCCATGTCCGCTACATCTGCGGAGTCCTTGAATCACGCAACATCGAATACCACTATGTCACAATCGACGACTGGCGGCTCAAACGCCGCCCGGACCTTACCGACTGCGATGGAATCGTCATCATCGCCGGTGCGGTGGTGCCAGGAAAATACCTGCGCGGTACACCGGTCTCGCGGCGAGAAACCGACGAACTGCTACGCACCCTGCCTCGAAAACCACCCCTGATTGCCGGCGGTTGGGCAATCCGCGGCTGGCGTCAGCAGGGTTGGACTCCGCTGCGTCACAACCTGTTCCTCTGCGTACAGGACACGGATGCGACCCTCGAACATTTTCTTCAGACCGGAGAGATGGCTCACCGCAGGAGGACCCCGGAACAGTGGACCGTCTGGGCCGGCGCGGGGGCGAGCAGCAGAGCGGTGACCGACCACCCTGACTTGGGCGGGCCCCTGACTTACGAAGTCGAAGTCTACCAAGGCTGTGTGCGCTACAAACAAGGCTGCAAGTTCTGCATCGAGCCGAAGAAGGGGGTGCCGATCTGGCGGACTCCCGAAGAGGTCATCGAAGAGGTCAGCACGGCCCTCGACTGCGGCGTCACGAATGTGCGACTGGGAGGCATGACAGATGTCTACACCTACATGGCCGAGGGAGTCGTCGAACTAGAGTACCCGATTCCAAACCCCGAACCACTCGCCAAACTCCTGCACGGACTGCGCGATGACGAGCGCCTCCAAATCCTCCATGTCGACAACGGAAATCCGAGTATTATCGCCGAAAATCTTGAGCCGGCGGCCGAAATCACCCGTACCCTCTGCGAGACTCTCAGCGATGGTGGAATCCTCTCTTTCGGGCTTGAATCGGCAGACCCTACCGTTCACGAGCAGAACTGGCTGAACTGCGACCCCGTCCAACTCAAGGCAGCCATCCGCCTCATCAACGAACACGGCCGCGGACGCGGTGAGAGGGGGCTTCCCAAACTCCTCCCCGGCCTCAACTTCATCGCTGGACTGAATGGCGAGACAAACGAAACATACGAACTGAATCGGGAGTTGCTGCGCAGTCTGCGCGCCGAGGGGTTGTGGCTCCGAAGAATCAACATCCGACAGGTTGAGGGTGAGGGCTTCCAGGAGATACCTAAGAAGCAATTCCGCTCCTTCAAGGAGTGGGTGCGCAACAAGATCGACTCACCGCTTCTGGCTGAAATGCTGCCCGTCGGCCAGCGCCTCAACGAGGTTCGCTGGGAGAGTCACGACGACAGGATCCGACTGCCGACTCACACCACCGATGGCTCACATCGAGCAGAATCGTGCCGCGGCAAGGCGGGCGTCACCTTCGGCCGTCAAGTCGGCGCCTATCCGATTCTCATCGGCTTGCCCTACCACGTCCCGCTCGAGACCGTCTCAGATGTGCTCGTGACCTCGCACGGCAAGCGCAGCATCACCGGCGTCGAGGTAGGGATCGACATCAACAGCGCCACAGAGAAGCAGTTTCAGGCGATTCCGGGAATCGGCGAGAAAACCGCTTGGAAGCTGGTCAGCACCCGCGCCAAGGAGGCCCGGGACGGCGGTGAGTTCTCATCGGTGGAAGAGGCGTTTGAGTTGGCTGGCGTGGAGATTCCTGAGTTGGCTGCGGCTGTGTTGGAAGTGAGAGCGTGAAGTCGTTGGTGGATGCTGCAAAAAAGTTGCACAGTGCCTGCTCAAATCTCAAGGACGAACTCGGGCCGCCACTCTCCTTCACTTACGAGCCCCTCGACTACGCCTGGCAAGTCCACGAGCAGTACCTCACCAAGTATGGTGACATGGGCGCAAAAACCGTGCTTCTCGGGATGAACCCGGGGCCTTGGGGCATGGGGCAGACAGGTGTGCCATTCGGTGATGTTTCGAAAGTATCCGACTACCTCCACTTGGCAGGTGAAGTGGGCTCGCCAACGGAAACCCACCCCAAGAGACCTGTTCACGGCTTGGATTGCACGCGAGGAGAGGTTTCGGGAACTCGCCTGTGGAGTATCATCGAGGAAATCTACGGCGATGCGGACTCCGCTCATGAACGGCTGTTCGTGGTGAACCACTGCCCCCTTCTGATGTTCGACGTAGAGGCGAGAAATCTCACTCCCGACAAATTGCGGGGCGATAGCGCAAAGCGGTTGTTGGAAGTCTGTGATGAGCACCTGCGCGAGGTTGTCACTGCGCTTGGTGCTGTGCGAGTCGTCGGAGTTGGGGCGTATGCCAAGAAACGAGCAGAAATTGCCCTAGGCGACCTCCCCGAAGGTAAAGTCACAATTGATTCCATACCCCATCCGTCACCGGCCAGCCCGCTCGCCAACCGCAATGGTGGGGCCGATTGGAGAGCCGAAGTAAGGGCTGTTCTGCACTGACATAGCAGGGAGAACGCTCATGAGGCCGTCCGCACCTCCGAGGGGCGGTGACGACTTGAGCGAGTCCAGAGAATCGAAGAAAATGGCAATCCATCCAGAAGACAGAGATTGGAGTGGTCCGCAGGGCGATGACCCGCGTACCTTGAACGAATTACTGACGAAGGCGGTCGGTAGAAACCAGGGCGAACTGATGTTCGGGACCATTCCCGCACCCGGCGCCCCACGAATACACCTGACCTACGATGAGTTCGGCCAACTGGTCGACTCCTGTTCCCGCTCGTTGAGAGACGCGGGCGTAGGCTCCGGTGACCGCGTGGCGCTGATTATCGACAACTCGGTGGAATGGGCTGCTGCAGCCTACGCCACCAACGCGCTGGGCGCCGCCTATACCGCGATGTACACACATCAGCACGGCGGAGAGTGGGCTTACATCCTCGGCGACTCAGAACCTACGATTCTCGTCGCCGCCAACACCGATGTTCTCGACAAACTATGCGAACACCTCCCAGCCGACGGCTGGCCAGCAGCGGGAATCGTTCTGCTCGGAGACGATGTGCCAAACGCATCCCCACCAGAAGGAGTCCCAGTTAGGCCGTGGAGTGAATTCGTTTCCGCGGGTGCAGCTTCATCTCCACTGGGTGAGCCGGCGAGAGAGCCGTACGCGCTGGCGACGCTGATCTACACCAGTGGGACGACGGGTAATCCAAAGGGAGTCATGCTGTCGAACTGGAATATCCTCCACAACATCCTAGCGATGCAAGGCAGATTCCCAATCTACAAGGGTGACCGGACCGCCTCCTTCCTACCTTGGGCCCACTCCTTCGGCCAGATGGGTGACCTTCACTTCATGGTCCATCAGGGGGTTCACATCAACCTGATTTCCGATGTCTTGAAAATCGCTGACGAGTGCCAGGAAATCAAGCCACACGCACTCTTTGCGGTGCCCCGCGTCTGGAACAAGTTGTATGGCAAAGTGATGGCAGGTCTCAACGCCTCGCCCATCAAGAAGCGACTCGGAGCGGCCGCCTTCAAGAAGGCACGAGCGAGAATTGCTGCTGACGGCCGAGACTGCCTCAGAATCGAACCGAAGGGCTTCCTTGACAAGAAACTCGACAAGATTGTTCTCGGCAAGGTTCGAGGTCGCTTCGGGGGAGAAATGCGCTTCTGCATCTCCGGCGGCGCCGCCCTCTCACCCGAGGTCGCCTCCTTCATCCAATGTGTCGGCTTCTCGATGTTCGAGGGCTACGGCCTGACCGAGACTTCTCCGCTGATCACAATCAACGGATGGCAGGAGGGACACCCCTGCAAACTCGGGAGCGTGGGAAGACCCATCCCCGGAGAGAGAGTGGTCATCGACCGCGATGCTTGGGATGACCCCGACAGTAACGATGGCGAGATTGTCGTCTACGGGCCCAACATCATGCTCGGATACTGGAACAACCCGGAGGCTACAGCCGAAGTCATGACCGAGGACGGCGGCTTCCGAACCGGCGACTTGGGTCAAGTGGACGATGGATTCCTGATGATTACCGGGCGAGTGAAGGAGCAATTCAAGTTGCAGAACGGCAAGTATGTCGCGCCTTCCCCGTTGGAAGAGTCACTGAAGTTGTCTGCTTTGGTTGAGCAGTGCTGCGTTGACGGAAGTAACAAGGTGCGGACCTTCACGATTCTTCACCCCAACGAATACGCCCTCAGGGACGCCCTGAAGGCTGCTGGACTCAATTCAAGCGGCGAGTTTTCGGACTTGTGCGCGGCGGAAGAGGTACGCGCCTTTGTGCTAAAGTCTCTCACCGAGGATATCATGGGGCCGAATTGGAAGGGCTTTGAGATATCTGGCAGCGTGATTCTCGACCCTGAAGAGTGGACGACGGGCAACGAGATGATCACCCCCTCACTGAAGGTCAAGCGAAGCGCGTTGTTCACCAAGCACAAGGAAGCCATCGATTCGCACAATTGAGGAACCTCACGAAAACCCGTACTGCGGCAGCGTTGGTGACGACGATGTGTCATTCGAAGTCGTCAGCGTAGCGCCACTGTTGGAAGAATGAGCCGACTAGGATGCATGCGACGATGATTATCGCACTCTGACCGGTCACCGGGTCGAAATCGTCGAGACCCTTCATGCCGGCCGAGGTGATTGCCACACCGGCAGCGACTGAGAT
>CAUZJP010000041.1:0-7718 GCA_963580235.1 Candidatus Thalassarchaeaceae archaeon | reverse complement strand
CGCTCAGAACCACGAGAAGGATGACATGCGGCAGAGTTCGCAGATCGATGAGGGTTGCTAGCAGGTCGCCGAGGCTGAAGTCCTCCTCCTGATGGGCCTCCTCAACCATTTCCACACCCCCCCTCACTCCTCCCAAGCCCCGTTCCTGTTAAGGCCGATGCGTCTACGCCCGCTCGTGGCGAAGATACGGAAGGCGGCTCGCGGCAAGCGCCGATGGGTCGGATTGTCCATCCCAAAGGAGATGGCGAGCCGCGAAGAGTTGGAAGCGGCTCTCGGCGAGATTGCTGTTCTCGGTGACGACTGGCGTCTCTATGACTTCGTTGAGCAGAATGCGATTCTCAGACTGCCTCTCGCCGTATACATCGAAGCCCGCCCAATATTGGAGGCTGGGGTCGATGGAATCGCCTCTGTGACTGCATCAGGAAAGATTCGCTTGGTGAGGGAAAGGCTGGGAATCGAGCGCCCTCCCCGCAAGAGGTGAATGGGGCGAGAATTGGCAAATAATCGAGTCGTTTCGGGAAATCGTCAAAGTCAGTGACGGCGCGACTCATGTTGATGTCAGACGAAGATGGTGTTGAGGCGGAGGTCGACGGAGACCTTGTGGCGGCTGTGGATGCCGCGGTTGAGGCCGTTGACGAGGTCGATACAGCGTCAACTGCGAAATACATGGAGGGCGCCGTCCCGAGTAGCGATGCATCCTCTCTGTCCGAATGGGCGAACGAGTGGCTGTGGAACGACCGCTCCCACCTCTCTCGTTGGTTCCCCAAGTTCGAGATATTGCAGTCACCAGCCGTGAATGTCGCCATATTGAGCGCTGGTTTCATCGCCCTTGCCGCCCTAATCTGGAACCTATTCAACGGGCTTGCCTCGGGCTGTGTCGTCGCAGACCCGGCCGCTGGCTGCACTTTGGATTGGGGGGCGATGCTCATCGACAACATGCTGCTCCAGAAGGGCGTCATCGACTCCACAGCATCGCCCGGAGAGCCTGATTGGTTCGGCTCAGTGCTCATCTTCCTTTCAGCGAGCCTTGTGTGGGCAACCATGCCTTGCGATGACTGATTCCATCGTTGGCGCCATCAAGACCTCAACCACGCCTTCGTAGGCTTCTCAATCGTGTTTCGCGGCCCAGCTATCCTCGACAGAAAGTGCCTTGTTCTTGAGTGGAATGATTTTGCGGTACACCTCAGCAGGTGCCCGAATCTCACCATCGATGGTGAGCAGCCGAGCCAGAGTAATGCCGAAATGTGCTTCGTTCTTCATCAGAAGTGGTTCCACTACATCCCAATCGGCTTGGCCCAATTCCGTGAATGCGGCACCGTTCAATTGTGAATCTGAGAGGACTCTGCGGGGGTCACGAACATAGATTGCGCCTCCCGAAGAGAGGCTGAACAGGTTACCGCCCGGATAGGGTGTCTCCAAGTCCTCAACCTCACCACGGCCGTTGATCCGAATGCCGTTGATTACGACGAATCCACCCCCTTTGAGTGGGTCGCCCGCCATGAATGACTCAGCGAGGTAGTCGAGAGCGGTGCCATTGACGACGAGTTTGGGGCTGCCGACTGAGTTGATCATAGGCCTGCCCGCGGCGTTGCCTAGCACGAACAACTCACCTCCCTTTGCGCCGTATCCGTAGCACTGCCCAACATCACCGTGGACGACGAGAGTCCCGCACTTGTGAATCTGGCCAATCTGATCCTGGCCGTTCCCATGCATCACTAGGGTCATTCCATCTGAGCCTGAGCCGAGGTAGTCGCCGACCGAACCGAACACATCCATGTGCACATCTGCCGTCTCGGGGCCGAAGCCGTTGCCGATGAAGCGGTGGCCGTGACAGTGGAGGACTGCGAACTTTCTCCAACCCTGCCGATGAAGTGCGACCAATTCGCGTGCCAGCGACTCGATACCTTCTATCGGATAGGGGCGGGCGTCGATGACGATAGTCTGCTCGACCGATGTCGGTTCTGGCTGATGACCGGGTGTCAGTTGACCAATGTAGTGTTCACATGGCTTGTTTGCCGCGTGTTGAAGTGTGGCGAAGATGGCATCTTCGACAAAGTCGAGCCACCTGCTTCTGCGGAGTGTTCCGCAGTCGTATTTTCTGTCTAGCATCAGGCAGAGCAATTCCACGGCTTCCTTTCTAGAGTGCTCTTGAGCGTACGAGGAAATTTCAGACAACAGGGCGAGAGCCCCGCTCCAGTCGAGTTCGGGAATCAGTTCCGTGATGCTTTCGAACACATCTTGGGCAGTCCATCCCTCGGGCCACTCGAAGCCTGACATCATCGCTGACTCTTCGATCTTGTAATTGCCATCGGGATGAGTGTTGACGAGAGTTCCGAACTTGTTGGTCATGATGAGTTCGTGACTGCCATCCTCCCTCGGTACGACATCGAAGATGAACGAGCCACCGTCGGTGTAGGAGCCGCCACGTGCGTTCCAATACTCGTCGCAGCGGCGCCAGAATCGGCTGTCCTCGGCGGCAAGACTCTCGAGCACCGCGTCAATGACCTGCTTCTCCGAGCCGCAGAAGGCGATACCGACCTCGCCTCGCTGATAGGCGAAAACCTGGGGCCTAAGCATGCTAGTATCTGTGATGCCCATCAGTCGGTGGACATCGCCGGCAGCCTGTGCGATGATGAAGAACCACGGCCCGTCGGGTGAGCCGTGGATGTGGGTCTTTTGAATCGCCTCATACACCTCTTGCTTCGATTTTGGAAGCATGACGAAATCCAACTCACTCGTCGGTGCTAGACTCTCGATGACATACTCGATCGGGTAACCATACACTCGGCTGTGCAGGTCGAATCCCAAGGCGGCCACCTCAGTGTCTGTGAAGAAGAGCGGTTCCATTCCACGTTGGCCGAGGTAATCCTTGACCGAGACATAGTTTGAGAAGTCGCCATTGTGTACGAGTGCGGCGTCGATTCCCTGTCCGAAGGGGTGTGCACCGCCCGGGTGAGTAACTCTTCCACGGGTCGGATACCGGTGGTGGCCAATCCATACATGGGCAGTCACATCATCCAGTCTATAGTAGCGAATCACATCTTCTGCGTAACCGACAATCTTCAGAATCAGCATATTCTGCCCATGGCTCAGCACGAACGCATCCGCCCTCTGGTCGGTGGCGTAGAACTCGACATTCAGCAGATGTGTATTTTTGAATACCAATTCATCCAGCATCGCCTTCCGATCGCTGAAATCGTTCTCCGAAAGCCCACTCTCTTCCTTGAATCTCTCAATCGCCGCGGGTTTCGGTCTGGCGAAATAACAGACCACATCCGGTGGTTGGTCATCGAGGGCTGGCAACTCCTCTGCCCAATTCGCCATCGTCGGCATCTCATGGATATGGTCAACCTCGAAGGTTGTGTGGATGAACATCTCTTCGACATCAGCTCTGACTGCATTATCGAGATAGGCGATTGTAATCATGTAATCGTTCGTCAGGACTTCCTCACTCACTCCGAACTGGTACGCTTCCATGCCGACTAGAGCAACACCGCCACCCTTGCCGTTTCCTCTGTTCCGCATCTGTTCAAGTGATTTGAAGAGGTGACGGCCAGCGACAGGAATCTCACTCGCTAGGCCGATGACTCCACAGCCACCTTCGGCGGCGTCCTCGTCGTGCATCTCAAACTTGGGAAGGGTGCGGTTTAGTGCACGGCGAGCCTCAAGGATGGCTTCTGAGTTCTGCATCAATCCTCACCTGCCGTGTAGCGCAGCAGATCGGTTCTTCCGACCAACTCCTTGACATCATTCAGCCCCAACTTGCTTAGTATGTCCTTGAGCCTCCACATGACGGCAGTGTAGTAGTTGTCGAGTCGTTGGACTGCCCAATCCTGCTGCACCCATTCCTGCAACTCTACATCAGTAGTGGTCAATCCCCACGGACAGCCGCGGCCGGAGGGTCCACCTTCGCAGTTCGCACAGCGAGTGCATCCCATCGCCACCAAATCGCTGGTTCCTAGGACCACCCCGTCCGCCCCGAGCGCAATCGCCTTGGCGATGTCATCCGCAGTACGAACCCCACCGCTGGCGATCAGAGTAATCTTGTCACGAACCCCCTCTTTGATGAGGAACTTATGCACTTTGGGGAGAGCCAGCTCAATCGGCATCGCGATGTTCTTCTTGGCGATCTCAGGGGCTGCGCCGGTGCCTCCGAAGGAACCGTCCAGATGGATGATGTGTGCCCCTGCATAGTAGGAACCGACCGCCACCATGTCGACGTCGTGAGGCGTCGAGACCTTCACCGCTATCAGAGCGTCAGGATTCACCGTCTCAATCCAGTCGATGTGCTTCGAGTGGTCTTCGACCGAGTAGGTCGAGTGGAACGGGAACGGACTGAACAGACTGACAAACGGTACGCTGCCGCGCATTTTCGCCACCTCATCGCCAGCCTTGCTCGCCAACAGATGTCCACCAAGTCCGGGCTTCGCACCTTGTGCATACTTGAACTCGACAATCGGAGCCGCTTGAATCGTCTTCTCTTCCACGCCGAAGTAGCCGGTTGCAACTTGGGTGATGACGTGGTCCTTGTGGGCGTAGAGGTCGAGAGGGTAGCCGCCCTCACCGGTCGACATGTAGGTGTTCCACTTTTCCGCGTTCTTAGCCCTCGCCATCATCACATTCACCGAGACTGAGCCGTATGACATGCCTCCTCCGTAGATGGGGATGGATGGGGTGAGTTGCTTCCGGTGGTCGTTCCTGCGGTTGAGAGGAATGCTGGTGGCTATTGATTCGGGGTCTGCGACCCACTCGGATTCCGAGAGGAACTTGAAGTCCAACCGGTCGAATCCGCCACCGCTCTTTCCGGTCTTGTAGTTCAGGTCGTCAGGAACCTTGCCGGTTTCCGCCATGTACCAAGTGGCGAGAATCAACTCGTCAGTCCAACGTGCGTCGCCGAGTGCATTTGGTGAGCCGTATTCTCCGAAGGCGTGGGAGTTCAGTCCATTCTGCATCAGATTGGTGGTCTTGTGAATCAGGGTGTCACTCGGCTTCACAGGATCTTTGCTAATCGCCATCAGTATTCACCTCCGACAAATCCTTCGATATCAGCGAAGGCCTCTTCCTCTAGTTCGTTGCACCACATTGCGCGGCCCATTTCGCCGCGCAATCGGCGGACTTCGCGGATCCCCATCGCGCCGAGAATCTCGAGCATCTGGTCTCGCCATGAACAGGAGAGATTTGTGAGTCGCTGGATTCCCCACTCCTGGTCGAGTTTGCGTGGCATCTTGACACTCAGCGTGTCCCTTTGGCTGAGGTCACCCGAGGGTCTTCCTTGGAGTGCAATCAGCAGAGGCAGGTCGAGTCCAACGGCATCCAATCCGACGATGATCGCCTTTGGCAGATGGTCTGCAGCAGCTACTCCGCCAGTGCCTAGTAAAGTCACCATGTCTCTCTTTCCGGATTCGAGCAGACTCATGTGAGCCTCCTTGATGAGATCCATCGCAAAACGGCCGCCGTCGCCATTTCCGTGGTTGTCAGCGACGAGGTGTATGACGGTGACGCCAGAGTCCACCATCTCCGTCAACTTAGCCTGCCAACCAGCATCGAAATCGAGTCGAACACCCACAATAACATCTGGTGCAACGGTACAAGCGGTCGTGAAGGCCACCTCATCCCAAGAGTCGAGTTCGACGAGTCGAGTTCCATTACCGAAGCCACCCGCAGTGGAGGCCTCTGAGGCTGGGATAATCGGGACGACATTGCGACCTGCAATAGCCAACTTCCGGACAGTTTCAGCGGGGAACATGGCAAGCGTGTCGACACTCTCGGCCGTACCCTTCCAAATTTGAGTGAGCAGAGGTGACGCTAATATCGTGGGTGGAGCATCGAACAGGAATGGCACTTGGATAGTCAGCATTCGAGGCCCTTCGCCAACAAGGCCTCCTTCCGAATCGAACTTCAGACGCATCGGCTTGCCACCTATGTCAACGGAGGTTCCAATCAACTCTCTTCCGTGAATTCCGTCGCGGCTTGGCCGGACAATCTCAGACATGTCGGTGAACATGCCGTCCCACCCCGGGCCTCCGAACCGGCCACGGTAACCCTGTCCTCGTACGGGCACTGAGCCTTTGCGGGCCTCCTCGTCGATTGTCTCGATGAGTTTCTGGCTGAGGAAGCGATCGCCCATTGCAGCCCTCTCTGGATTGTGCTCGACGGTGGTGAACTCCGGGTGTTGGACCGTGCACCTGAGGCAACCCACGCAGAGGTGTGGGCGGGGAGAGAATCCACCGACCGGTCCTGAGAAGACGCCGTAGGTGCAGGGGCGTGAGGTGATGACATCCCACTTCCCCCAATACTGGAAGAGTTCCGAGATGATGAACTTGGCAAGTCCGACCTTCCCTACTTTTACCAGAAACCTGTTTGGCAGAGGCTGCCGGTCAGGAGTATCCATCGCCTCGATGTGGTAGCGATGGTAACTGTCTGCGCGTTCTCTTGCGCGGCTGGCAAACTCGCTCATCGTGAGCGTGCTTCCACCACCTGAGCCGGATGCCATCGCCTCTCCCCCTTGATGCTCGAGTGACTGCACGCCTCGTCCCCCTACGGAGGTTCCTGCCTGCGCGGGCTGTCCTTAAGCATTCACATTAGTCGGTACAACAAAAGTCCTGAAAGTTGGGCACTTGTTCACTTTTTCAGGATGAGGCTGTTCATTCGAACAGGTTTTCGGACTTTAGTCGGTGCAATTGCCGAAGGATGTTGTGCGGCATTGAAGCGATCGCATAGATGCGCGAAATCCACTTCCTTCACCTGAAGCAGTGTCCGCTCAGTGTAGGTTGAGTCGAGTCTTCGCGAGGGCCACCTTGATGATGCCGTCTCATCTCGCCGACTCATGGCTGGGGGTGGCGGGTCAATCGAGGTCACCCCTCACGACATCGCCATCATAGTCGGAGCAATCGGGTTGGTAGGCGCCATCGTCATTTCGATGTTCGCGCTTCCGATGAGAATCGATTTCGATGAGGCGGCGGGTGTCGTCGATGCTCGCTCGGTTAGAGTCGGAATCTTCGGTTCAAACGATGAAATCCAAATTACTGCTGTTGCAGTCTGCACCAACGACTCACAACCGTGTGCGATTCAATCCGTCCGGGTCTTGAACGAGGCGGGCGAGAATGTCGCCAGTGGTTCTCAGGGTGAGGTATCAGATGATAGTTTCACCATCAGCATTGATGTCGAGGAAGGTGGGAATTACGATATCGAAATGACTGGGACGGGTGTTCACGAAGTACAGGTGAAGGTGGTGAGGCAATTGCCGATCCAGTTCCTCCCTCCAATCTTCTCTCTCATCCTCCTGGTATGGGGTGTCTGGCGCCGCATGCAAGAGCCCGAATCGGGTGACAGAGACATCGATGAGGCCATTGCCGGCGAGTAGCTCATCATTTCCAAGTGCGCTCGTAACTGCTGCTAATCAAAACCTCTTGGCCGTTGTCGATAGATTTCAACTCGCCCCCTTCCGAAAGGCTCGACGGGATTGTCGTTCGGCCATTGAAGATTAGTTGAGTCCCAACTCCAAGATGGCCTGAGAGGAGCGCCCAATATTGTCGCCTACGGGATGGTTTGCAAGGAAATCCCAACCGTCTCTTGTTCTCAAAATGTGAGGCGACCGAGGCGTCCATGACACGGCAGAACTCTGTTTGAGAAACCTCCCCTCCGACAAATTCCTCTAAGCTTGAAGTCGGGAATTCCTCCTCTTGTCTAGGTCGACAGTTGACGCCTATTCCGAGCAC
>CAUZJP010000040.1:0-7796 GCA_963580235.1 Candidatus Thalassarchaeaceae archaeon | reverse complement strand
CTCCGCCCACATGTCACCATCTCGATCGATTCGAATCGTCCTGCTGTCGAGCCTGATTGCATTGGCTAGCCATGTCATCTCCTCCTGTGAGTCGAACGCGTGGTGGGCTTTGGGGTAGGACTTGATCTCGATGTTCGCATCCACCTCATCAGCCAATCCAACCACCAGTTCGAGGGGGGTGTAGTCATCGTCCTCCCCATGAAGCGCTAGGATGGGGGAGTCCGACCAACGCTGATCCTCGGGCCGCATATGGGCGGCTGGGTAGAAGGGGAGATGGGCGGTGAACCTCTCTCCATCTGGTGCAAGGGCCTCTGCAATTGGTAACCAGGCAGAATAGAGGGCGACGGTACCTCCGAGACTCCATCCAGTCACCGCGATTCTCTCTGGGTCGATTAGAGGGTGCGTACTCAGCAACTTGAGCGCCTCAAAGGCGTCACAGAGCATCATCGCGTGAGTCACCATCATCTGGTCCTCGACGATTTCGTTCACTTGGCGAGAGTCGAAGCAGTGGATGCGGAACACGGCGATGCCCGCCTTGAGCCAGTTGCTGATGTGGTCCTCGTGGTGTTGCCTCCAACCCCTGCTGCCGTGGATGGCTACCACGCAAGGAACGGCACCCGAATCCACTTCATCCGGCATCAGCAGCCATCCGAACATCGGATGCTTTGGTGTCGAGTCCAACTTGCACAGAATGTGGTGGATTTCGAATGGACTGGCTGACATGTAGTCTATCCGACCAGTGCGGCCGTCCGACAGGTCAGAGGAGACTTCCATGAGATTCCACTCACTCCGGCCTAGAGCCGTCCGCTCTTATGATGCACTTGGCAGGCACTCCACCCCATACCTCACCGGGTGGGATTTCGGTCCACTTGGTCAGCACCGCGTGACCCGCCAACACCGATTCATCGCCCATGACACAGCCCGGAAGAATGGTAGAGCGCGCTCCAACGACACAGCCTTTTCCTATTTTGACCGGCGCCAACACGAGTTCACCTCGTTCGACCACATGTCCATTGATGATCGCTTCGCCACCGATGACGCTATCATCACCGATGGTGACCATGAAGCAGTCGTTGATACTCGAAGAGGTGATTTGAACACCGCTGCCAATTGTACATCCCATTGCCCGAAAGTAGGTGTTTGCCTCCCATGAGGGAACGGTCTGGTTTAGGAATGGTGTAGCCAGTCTGTGGAGCAGTGAGAGGAAGGCCCAGCGAACGGTGAGGGCGGATTTGAGTGGCACCCGCCCCTCGGGAAGCCTTGGCCGCAGAATGATGCCGAAGATACCGACGATGAGGTGGGTGGAAAGCCCCCACAGTAGGTAGGCGCCGCCCCCGCTCAAGCCGAGCCAAAGTGCCCGAACCCACAGTTGGTCGGCCGCGGTTAACTCGTAGACATGGATGAGCAGTGCTGCACCCGGTACTGCAGCCAACCCCCAAATTGCTATGCCGAGGATGATGACGAGTGTGGACAGCAGATTCTGAACGAAAGCGAAGTTTCGCATCCGATCACTCCTCTTGCTGAGTATCCTCTGCCGCTGTAGCCGCCGCTAGATAGGCTGCATCCTCTTCTTCAGCGACTCTAATTCCTTCCTCAAGGTCTACTTTGCTAGTTAGATAAGTACCCATGAGAATGACAACCGTGACTGATAACAATGCAACTCGACTATCGAAAGTTGTGCTGGCAATTGCGTAGAGGGCTGTACCTATCATGGCTGCTGATTTCCCGAGGAATCCGAAGAATCCGAAGAACTCAGATGTGCGTGATTTCGGGGTAAGTTGTGAGAACATTGAACGAGCCTGCGCACCAGCAGAGCCCATGGCACAACCGACAAACAGTCCGAGAATAATCCATTGCATCGAGACACTGATGCCGAGAGGCGCCCATACCTTACTGCGCATGGTCGAAGCCCACCAATCAACAGGCCCGCCTTGGTCGACCATTGTAGGGTGCGTGGCCCCAACTTCTGAAGCGCCTGCAATGGCTCCATCTCCTCCGACAATGATGATGGAGAATCGATGGTCATTTGTTTCATCAAAAGCAGCAATGAGTGCCACTGCATCCGATTCAGTAATCGTCTTGACATCTTCTTCATCTTCGGTGGCTTGACCCGCAAGGAACGAGGCCCCAAAGATGCCAACGCCAACGAGGAGGAATGCTGCAAAGACACCCATCCAACCCATGTTTCTCTCCTGTAACCACATGAGGCATCCACCTAGTAGGACGACCATGACCAAGATGAACAAACAGACAATCAATCCGGTACCTAGCGTACTTTCTCCCGAATCTTCTACAGAATAATCGGTTTCAGGGAAGTGTTCTTGGAAGGCATCACGGAAGACCGTATCACCTTCTGAATCCTCAGAGATCCATCCCTCAAATCCTCGATCATAGAGCGTAGTCATTTCATACAGGCCCGTTTCTTCATTCCACTCAAATTGGAAATCGTAGCGTTCAGCATCTTCTTCCCCCTCTAATTCGAGGGGTGCAAAACCTGCTGCAGCTACTGCGACAGCACAATAGATGAGCAGTGCCAACATCAATGCAAATTTTGTTCCTTTTACATTGGCTAGTTTACCGAATACAAAGGTCATCGGAATTGCAACGATGTTAACAGTCAACAATAGCATGACATTCATACTTGGATCAAGCCTCAATACCGACTCTCCAAACGCACTTGCCATACTGGCGATTGTGTTCACACCGTCATAGAACAGTAGATATGCAAGCAAGAAGAATGCTAGCACCTTGAATTTTCGAATCTCCTTCGCGGTTTTGTATACCTGTCCATAAGCAATCTTCGCGGCACCTACAACCCGCAAAAAATTGTTTTTCCCCAAACTTTCCCATTCCAGGTCCGATGAGATTTCTGGTTCTGGTGTCCACTTGAACATCAATGCGCCAAATCCCCACCACCACAATGCAGAGGTCACAAAGACGACAGCGATTGTGAAGTTTGTATCCCAAAATCCACCCAACAATATGATGAGGTGGAAAATGAGCAGTATTGAACCACCCATGAATCCATACATGTAGCCCCAAGTTGAGACTTGGTCCTGGTTTTCTCTATCACTTAGATAGGGCATGAATGAGTAATAGATGACATTACCACCAGTGAATCCGATTGTACCGATGGTGAACATCACGGCGAGAATCATGTATCCATCTGAGCCAAAGTAGGGTGCGGCTCCCATTAGTGCAGTGAATGCGATACCGACAACAGTATACCATTTAAGCAACTTTTTCTTGATTGGCATGCGATCTGCAATGACTCCTAATGCAGGCGCAGTCAAGATAACAAAAAACATCGAAAGCGTGAGGACCGTTGCATAGAACGCGTCACCGGTTTGAGTACCAGTGGCCTTGTTATACAAACTGGCCATCAGCGCCGGTGCGATGACCGTCATCACCGTGAGTGCATAGGCTTGATTTGCCCAGTCAAAGAAATACCATCCCTTCAGTGCCTTCTTATCTTCTTCATTCATATCTCCAAGAATTTGTTTAACAACCGCAGGGTCAGTTTTCGCTTTGGTCGCACCCGCCGCCTCAGCCATGTCTTCGGACATGTTCGAATCGGTTTTAGCGTTGCACCCTGCGCTTGGAGGTTCCGAGGGGTTCATGTTGAGGTGCCATCCCCAGATAATTAGGTGGATTGGCCTTGGTAGGTGAGCACAGCGGTTGCACGAAGGGTGTGATGCCCTCCAGTGAAGGGGTGGTGAAGGTTCACCATCTCGTCAAGGCGCCCGAAAATGCACCGGATTCGGTTCGGATTAGGGAGTCGTGGGATGCGACTGAACCCGCCGTCTTCTACACTACGCCCGAACTTCTTCCTGACGGTACTCCGTGTACTGCTGCGACCCTCATCTTCCGCACCAAGGGGTGCGTCTGGTGGTGGAAGTCAGGCTGCACCTTCTGCGGTTACTTCAACGATGTCCGTGACGATGTCACGCTCGACGATGTGATGGCTCAGTGGGAGCACTGCAAGCGGGAGTTGAACGATTTTGAAGGCATTGACATGGTCAAGGTCTACACCTCTGGAACCTTCTTCGAGGACAGGGAGAACCCGCCCGAGTGGCAGGATGCGATTCTCCGAGAGACTCACGAAAAGGGACTTCACCTCATCGTTGAGGCGCGGGCTGAGATGTGCACTCCTGAGAAGATGGAGTGGGTCGCCGAGCGGCATCCAGGATGTATGGTGGCAATCGGGCTTGAGGCGTATGATGACGAGGTCCTGAAGTTCCACTGCAACAAGGGCTTCTCAACCAAGCAATGGCACCGAGCAATCGAGACACTGCGAGCCAACGACCTCGGCGTCAAGACCTATCTTCTGTTCAAGCCTCCCTTCATGTCTGAGGGTGACGCACTCAACCACTGTGTCGAGTGGATTCGAGCCATCGCCCACCTCTCCGATGAGGTCAGCGTCAACCCGATGAACATCCAGAGGAGGACCATCGTCGACCGCCTGTTTCGCAACCGCGAATATCGACCACCTTGGCTATGGTCGCTGGTCGACATGATAGAGCGGGTCCACCCGGTTGACGGCCGTCTGATTGTGCACCCGACAGCAGCGGGCAAAATCCGCGGCGCACACAACTGCGGCAAGTGCGACAGGGAGGTCGCAGCAGCCATCGAGCGCTACTCGGTATCTCTCGACCTCGCAGAGTTCTCGGGACTCGATTGTGAATGCCGAAAGCGCTGGCGCCGCGAGGTCGAGTTGGACACCACCATCCCCGTCCCACTCGGCGTAGGATTGGACCGCAGAGGCGACGATATCGAGGCGCTGATGTCTCCCTGATTTCGCACTATTCAGCCGCCTAAATGTTAAGGACTTCTCGTAGGTCGGCAAGATTGCCTAAAGGCAATCTCCGGTGTTACCTTGACTGAACTACCTGAAATGACAGAGGGGGGAGAAGAGCCGACATCAGCGCGCGTCATCTTGACAATCTCCGCAATTGGTGCTCTCGCTTTCATGATGCTTTACTCCGTCCTATACCCTGGACACCCCTTCCCGGGCTTGGGAAGCGTGCTTCCTCTGTTCAGTGAACTTGGGGACTCTGTGGTCTGGTTCTTCCTCATGGGAATCGGCCTTGGAGTGGGCATGTTGGTGGCGACTTTGCTCGGGGAGACCATTGCGGATTGAGGTGATTCTATGGATTTCAAAATTATCGTCCTATCATACATCATCTGGCTTCTCGCGGTTCGTTTCTTAGCCTCTCGTGGCCTTGGTCCGTTCAGCTCCTTTGCAAAGGACTTCACCGGTTTCCTCCTCGGGAAGGGCCTCGGACCAGCAAACGACCTCATCGAGGATCGTCCCGGCACCGGTGCTCGAACTTGGTACGCTCATGGAATCCTTTGGTTCATTCTCGCAGCGACTCTCTCCTTCACCAGTCTTTGGACTGCCCACGAGCCGTACGCGTTGCACTCCTTGGGTGCGGTAGGCTACTCTCCGACTACTGAGCAGGCTACGGCGGCCGTCCATGTGGCTGCTGCCTTTGGCGCCCTCTCGATGCTGTTGATCGCCTCCGGCTTCGCCTCGCAGGCGAAGTTGTGTGGGGGGCGATTGGCTTCGGAGTCAAACGCGGCACTGATGGCGTGGGCATGGAGTGGCGTCGTGTTCGTCGGAGTCATCATCTCCCACACAGATATGATTGGTGGAACCAACTGGTTTGAGTTGCCTCCAGTCTACTACATTCTGTTCACAGTGCTTGGACTCCCGCTCTTCTTCAACCACCTGTTGACGATGAGCGCCTCCGACAGCCCGGTCCTCATCCCTCAGTGGTTCTTCGTGATGGGCTTCGCAGCTCTCATCTGGACTGGGCCCGCAACGATGGCCCTGATGACTGGCGAGAGTGAGATACTCTCCTGGATGCTGGTGAAGGTTCTGTTCGGAGGCTGGCTACTCTCACAGGCGCTCGGCGTTGCTCACCATGTTGTGCCGAGCGCACTTGGTGTGCCACTCTGGAGTCGTTCACTCGCATCGGTCGCCCTGTTCGGCACATTCCTCACCTTCTCGCCACTCGGCGCAGCGGCCGAGGTCGGAGCGGTGAGTGACTCACTGCAGGCGATAGTGGCAATCCTACTGACACTATCTCTGCTGCCAATCATCGCAACGGTCGCCAACTTGGCGACAACCGCGGGCGGACGCATGTCCGAGTCGTACGGTGTGAAGATGACGATGCTCGGCGTTGCACTGTTGGTGCCAATCGGCGTGGGCAGTCTGTTTACCTCGGTCTCGGCCTTTGGTGGCGGAGCCGAGCAGTCCCACATCGCCGCGACCCTCGACACCCTCGCCATCTGGGGTGTATGCGGAGCGATTGCACTCGGCGGCGCTCACATTCTGTTCCCTTCGACGACCGGCCGTTCACTCGCCAGTGTGAACAAGTCTCGATGGACCTTCTTCCTACTCCTGTTTGGTGTCCTCGGATTCGGGGTTGGACAACTCATCGCAGACCATGTGAACGCAGCACTCGGCGCAGAAGTTGTCGTTGCCGCCCTTGAAGAAGCAGGAGTCACCCCACCAGACACAGCAGTAGCGGTGCAGGTCTTCGCTTCCATCATGTTCTACGCGGTCGCAATTGCCGGAGTCCTCTCAGCACAGAACATGCTTTCCGGCGCATTCCGAGGAACAAAACTCGGAGATGACACACCCACCCGAGGAACATCGCCGAGGCGTCACATCGTAACCGGGGCAACCACAGTTCGCAATCTGCTTTCGGCAGGAGTCGGTTTGGACACGGAAATTTCCATGGAGGGTGGTTCGGGCAGCAGCGGACACATTTCACTAGCAGATCTCTCAGCGCCTGAAGCAGATGAAGAAAGTGAAGAGGGTGAAGAGGGTGAAGAGGGTGAAGATGACTCAGGAGATTCAGAAGAAGACGGCGCATCTGGAGCGGTGCTGGAGCCTTCCGGCGGATTTAGCAAGATGCTCAAGGCAGAATTGGTCTCTGTGGCAGAATCAGCAGGACTCGATTCGAGTGGCACGAAGGCGGACATTATTGCTCGATTGAACGCTGCTTGAGTTGCGAAGGGGCCAAAGCCGACGACCCCCGCTGACTCCATTCCGGGATGGTCGTTATGCGCATTGGATTGGTCGGAAAACCGAATGTCGGAAAGTCGACGACCTTCGCTGCCTTGACCGAAACTCCGGTTGACATCGCCAACTATCCCTTCACCACCATCGACCCAAATGTCGGGGTGACCTACATTTCCGCCTCTCTTCCCTGTGCATGCCTAGAGTTGCGAGCGCGTCGAGAGACGGAGGGCCGGTTGGAAGCAGATGAAGGAGATGTAGGAGACGACGCGGGTGGTAGCATCTGCCAGCCGCGAACGGGTGCCTGCAACGGACACGACAGGTTGGTTCCGGTTACTCTCGTCGATGTCGCCGGGCTGGTGCCCGGTGCCCATGAGGGGCGTGGTCGAGGTAATCAATTCCTCTCCGACCTCGCTAGTTGCGACGCCTTGATCCAAGTCGTCGATGGCTCCGGCTCAACTGACATCGAAGGCAACCCGACTGGTCCTGGTGGATGTGACCCATTGGAGGAGCACCGGTTTTTGGTCGAGGAGTTGGCGGCCTGGCTCGATGGGATTCTTGAGGGTGGTTGGAACCGTGCGACCCGTCGAATACAGAATGAAGGCGAGGTTGGCTTCTCCGGTTACATCACGGACCAGCTGACGGGTATTGGCGCAACCTCGGCTCAGGTGTCGCTCGCTTTAGACAGATTCCAGACCTCAAATCCTGACCTTCCTACGGTTGGAGAGTGGCGTGCCGCCGAGCGTCGTGCACTTTCCGAAGAACT
>CAUZJP010000039.1:0-7850 GCA_963580235.1 Candidatus Thalassarchaeaceae archaeon | reverse complement strand
CAGCAAATCAAGACCGTGGGGCCTTACATCAAGTCTGGGTTCGGCTACCACATCATCTTCGTGCACGAGCGCGATGAGTGAGTGGATAGCGTTTGACTCGACCCACTGAAAGCCCATTGACTCAACTATTCTGAGTCAATGGGTGTTACGGCGACACCCATCAAGGGCAGAACCATTCGAAATCAAAGGAGGGATTTTCCTCGTCGCCTATATACTTAGTTTGGCCTGTCACTTCACAATACCAAACCGGTCCAACCGTTTTTAGAAAATCATCCTTTGAGTTGTAGTAACCACAATTTTGCCGACTATTCAACCGTTGCCACGAATTCCCATCACCCATTTCAGGGATCCAATTATCTTGGCAATGAGGGCAGTTGCAGTAATGGTGTTCACACCCCTCACAAATTTCCACCTGATTATTGTCGTTATGTACTACCTCTTCTTCAATTTCACCACAAGAGAAATCATGTCCACACATTAGACAAAAAGCGCAGTCCCACTCCTTGGTTATTGTGACATTTCCACATAGAACACATTTTTGTGTTCTGTAATCATCATCATTGCTATCTTCTCTTGTATTTCTAAAATCCATACCCCTCAATTCCGCCATACGAGTATTTAAACCTTCCCCTCCAAAATGTGTTTGGGGCAACACACAATCGAATGGGGATCCCTTGGGCTCAAAATGAGTGGATCGGTACCGCTTGTTCTATTGATTTTCTTTCATACCCTCATAGATATTGTAATCTCTTGAACGATTAATTCCTATGACTAACGAAATAATAGAAATAATTATCCCTATTAACATTGAACATATCGAAATTAGCATTTCTTCGTTCCAATTTGGTTCTATACACATCAAGAACATATTACTCGAACATGGTCCAGGATTACTGATTATGGAGAATATTATAAGAATTAATCCAATGGATAAAAAAATCTTAGGAACCAATAGATTAGAACCACTAGTTTCAGACATATTTCATACAATGCAGACGTTTTTTTTTTAGTCTTTACTCCTGCATACAAAACGGAACTCTCTGATTAAGAATTATCGTAAGGGTACCGATGCGCTCACGCATCTAAGGCTGCAAGAACCTCATCATAGTCCGGCTCTATGCCGGGGTTCTCTCCAACCCACTTGTAGGATATGTTGCCGTCCTTGTCAACGATGAACACTGCGCGCTGACTCGCGGTGTAACCGGGCATCCCTGCAAAGTCGTCCAGAGAGATCCCGTAGGCGCGCACCGTCTCGCGCGTGTAGTCCGAGAGGATCTCGAATTCGACTCCGTTTGCCTCAGCGAATGCGGCATTAGAGAAGCGAGCATCGACGGAAATCCCGTAAATGGTGGCATTCGCCTCATTCAGTTTAGCGAGAGACTCCTGGAAAGTGCACAGCTCGGTGGTGCAGACACCGGTGAATGCTGCGGGAAAGAAGGCGAGGACGACCCTCTGGCCGCGATGTTCGGTTCCCGTCACCCAGTCGTTCTGCGTGTTCACCAGTCTGAAATCGGGTGCGTCGTCTCCTACCTCTACCATGGCGGTGGCTTTCGGTAGCCCCACTTGAACTCGCGTGTGCGTATTCCGGGCACTCGCCAAGGATTCACTCTACTCCCTCCCTTGATATGGGGGACTTCCCACGGGCGGGCGTGGCAGTCACTGAACTCGATGATGAGAGTTGGCCGATGTTCGTTGCTCAACGGGGCGCGGTGGTCGTGCTTACACGCAGCGACTGTGAGAACTGTGAAGGCTTCCTCAAGGATCTGGACGGCAGGGAATTTTCAGTGGGCGTCATCAGGTTGGATACGCCGGGGGCAGTGGAGTTCAAGCGAGCGTATCCGCAGATTTCCGTCGAAGCGAGCGTTCTGCCATTTTCGATATTGTTCGAGCGAGGCGAATGGGTCGACTCCGTGATGGGTGCGCGGGTCGGCTCGATTCTCCAATGGTTCTACTGACCGGGTAGAAAACTGACGCCACCTTCATGGGGGGCGAGGCCTCGTGAGCGGTCGATGACCGACCTTCGACAGGTGTTCATGCCCTGCGTCATCAACACGGAGCGAGAGAAGACCGAGTTGGGCGTCGTCACACGCGAAGAGGACGCCTGGGGCGTTTTGCGGGCCTTTTTCGCGCGGGCGGAGGATACTGACTGCATCTCAGCCACCATCGATGTCTGGGAGGTCGACTATGTCGGCGAGAATCCGCGTACCGAACTCGCCGAACTTCGCCGTCGCCCCTGCCCCATATGCGAGCGATCCTCCTTCTGGTCGGAGACGGGGGAAGCGAATTTCAGGGGCGAAAAACCGTCGACCAGTGGTCGTTGTTATCGCTTGGAATGCTCCGCCTGGGTCGAGCCCAACACCATCGAGATTGGCCGCTTTGACTGTGGTTGGCCGGCGGCGCAGTGGACCAAGCGAGTCGAGTCGTTCAACCTCGGAATCCGCGGGCTTGTCGAGATGCGTGGAGCCGTGACCGCTTCTGGCCGTAGGAGACGCTCAACGATGAGCAATGAACTGATGGACGATCTCTGACACTGGAGACCTAAGAATCACATCGATTCGATGGGAATAATGCCAAGTCCGATGCAACAGGCTGCGATTACTTGCCGGGCCGCTTCTGACAGAGCGAGGTTTCGACCGTTCACCACCTCCTCGTCAAGAACATGGTTGTCACGGTAGAATCGATTGTAGGTCGAGGCGAGAGTCAGCAGGTAACTGCAGAGCAGATTTGGTCGGGAGCTGTTGAGGGCCTCGTCGAGAGACTCACCGAAAAGCGCCATATGCTTGACCAAGGTCGCACCAGATTCGGAGAGATCAGACCAGTTGCCGATATCAATCGATGACTCGATGTCGTGCCCTTCTGCGACGAGGCGGCGGCGGATTGAGCAGGCTCGGGCGTGGCTGTACATGATGAAGGGAGCCGAATCGGAATCGAGGCTCAGCGCCTCTTCCCATTGGAAGTTGATGCCCTTCTCGGGTGACACTCTGATGATGTTGAAACGGACTGCGGAGAGTCCTACCGCCTCACCAATCGTTGCCAATTCTTCGGCACTCAAGTCACCCCCCCGAATTTGATTCACAACCTCGGTGGCGCGGGCGGTCGCTTCGTCGAGCAGGTCATCCATGTAGACTACGTTCCCCCTTCTAGTGCTCATCTTGCCTTCCGGCAGTTTGGTGAATGCGTAGAACACCACCTCTGGCACCTCGATGCCCAGTTCGATTAGCGCCTCGGAAACCTGCTTCGATTGAAGACGATGGTCCTCGCCGAGGATGTTGACCAACCTGTTAGCCTGAGTCCACTTCCACTGGTGATAGGCGATATCCCTAGTGGCGTAGAGGCTGGAGCCGTCGCCACGCCTGAAGAAGAACTTCGTCGACTTACCTGACACGCCCCGGCTCTCCAACTCGAGGAAGTGAGCGCCATTCTCCTCTGTGCCGTGCAATGGGCTGGCCGCCAACTGCTCCATGATGACCTCAACAGAACCGTCGACGATGAACCTCGACTCCTTGGTGAACTCATCGAATTCTATTCCGAGCCGTCCTAGCGTGTCGAGCATCCCGTCGAGAACAGGTTGGTAGGCCTCCTCGAACATCTCCAAAGTCGCCTCATCAGCCTCTTCCGAAGCCTGCACGAGAACAGTGACGCCCTCCTCGACCGTCGGGTCAGTATCCCGCAGCAGATTTGCCGCCTGATAGAATCGAACCCGCTGGTGATCTGGCTTCTCGGGATGGTTCGAGGGTTCATCCATATCCGCTGCAGAGAGGAGTTCTGTGACCCGTTCTTCCGTAAGATTGGCCAGTGACCAGGCCAGAATCCCGACCTGCTTGCCCATGTCGTCGACATAGTACTCAGCCCGGACTTCGTCGCCGGCGAGTCTGTGCATCCGCACAAAGGTGTCACCGAGAATCGCATTGCGAGCCCTACCGACATGAAACGGCCCGTTAGGATTGGCCGATGTGTGCTCGATGAGAAGCGATGAGGGGGCGCGGAAGTGGCCGGCAGAGACCACATCAGCAAGGGTTGCGCCGACCGTCTGCTCTGCAAGCCATTCCACATCGACGAAGAAGTTGCAGAAGCCGCCCTCACTGCTGACCATCTCACAACCGTCGATGCCGCCGCACACCGGTCCGAGCCGCCTCGCAAGTTCGGCGGCGATTTCCAACGGCGGTTTTCCTAGAGACTTGGCTACAGCGAAGCAGGGCAGGGAGAGTTCCCCTTGGGAAGAGTGGCGAGGCCTGCCCATCGAGTCGAGGGTTTTGTCCGGGTCGGGGTCACCCATCTGGGTCAGTGCATCCCACACCGGCCCGCTGATGACTTCACTCAATTGCCTCATCAGATCAACTCCAAGCCCAGCGCAGCAACGCTGCCATTCCACCAAACGCCTGATTCAACGTGTCCCCCTCTTCGGTATCGACGGATATCAAACGAACCTTCGCAGCAGATTGCTCAGCGAGCAGACTCAACTCGTCGATCAAATCGACCGAAGCCGCCAAATCCTCTCTCACTTGGTCTGCTGAGGCACCACAGTCGACACAATCCGGAATCTCCACGGCCCCGGTCACAGTAACTGTCCAATGATGCTTGCATTGTCGGCAGTTGTAGACAGCCCGCCGCTTGTCGAGCGCTTCAGAAAGAAGGAGAGTAGCGACCGCCCCTTGGTCGAGAGCGGAGCGGATCATCATCTCTCCATAGGTAGCCTTGGGATGAGCCTGCATGATTTCCATCAGGAAGCGGTCAACCAACTGACGCTCCTCATCGAGTTCGATCTTGTCCATCAGCGGACCGGCATTTTGAATCAACTCTCGTAGTCCACTCTCATTGGAGTAGCCGACATCGAACAGTGGGGTCTTGACGATTTTCTGAATTTCGTGGTGAAGGTAGTTGTTGTTGATGACGGTGTCCTTGGTCGAACCGGGGCCGCCGACGATGATGCCCTTGAGGTCTGGAAGCAGTGGCAGCCAGTAGTTGCAAGCTCTCTCTGTGACCTTTTTGAAAAATTTGTCAGCCGCCTCCTCAATCAGCCGCTCGAAGCGCTGTTGTGACTGCCCGCCCTGCCGGTGTTTGCTCGGCACCAGACTCGATATGTGCTCCTGACAGTGTACCCTTCGCCCACTCGCCAAACCATACGCACCCTCTCCCCGGTCGATGACGATGAGTCCGTACGCGGTCCTGTCAATCAGCATCTCCTCAAGTTGTGTCAACTCAAAAGTAGAGTCGCAGCGATAGCGAAATGAGGTGTAGGGCTCAGGTGGGTCATCGATGACATAGGTCATCAAACGAGACTTGTTGTTGCCCACGATTACATGGCCGGTGAAGAGAGCAATTCCCTTCGGCCCGGCATTTTTGAGTCCCGAAAGAGCGGAAGAGGCTGCTTCCAAGGCTTCGCAGACATTCTTTCTCGTCTGATTCGACCTGATGTTTCGGGCTTGACCAGCCTCGTCAGAGAGTTGGTGGCGGACATCGGAGACCTGCCGTTCGGGTGGAATGATGACCGTCACGAGTTGTGTGCCCATACCCCTCAAGGGGCGTAGCTCCTCGAGCGTCTTCTTGAAACGCAATCGAATCGCTTGTTCTGCAGCATCATCGCTCATAGAACCACTCTGTGGTTCTCGCCGTCTACCCACCGGTTATCAATCCTTCAGCATCAACGCTGCTGTTTTGGGGCCGTCTTCGGCATTGCAGAAGAGGTGGCGTCTGCCCTTCTGGGTTAGTGGGAATTATGAGTCGGCGGCGCTCCGACAGGTTCGATGGCGAAGGTTGCAGTGGTCGCGGCTGGTGGAAGTCTGCTATACCACGACTCCGAAGTGAACCACGAATGGCTCGCTGAACTGGTCGCCTGCATCGCTGATTTCACCTCGGACGGAAACAGGCTCGGGTTGGTCATCGGAGGTGGCTATCTGGCCCGGCAGGGGATCGCCTCCGCCAAAGAGGCGGGAATCACCGATGTTCACGAGTTGGACCTCATCGGGATCGCTGCCACCCGAGTCAATGCCGCTGGAGTCAAGGATGCCCTGCGCGCATCTGGGGTCGGAGCCGCGAATGATGTTGCGGAGTCCATTGATGAGGCGTCGGCGCTGCTCTCACATCACTCGGTGGTGGTGATGGGCGGAACGGTTCCAGGTCACACCACGGACGCAGTCGCAATCGGGCTTGCGATTGCCGCCGGAGCTGAGAGTTGCACGATAGCAACCAATGTCGATTACATCTACGATTCAAACCCGAGGACAAACCCCGATGCAAGCCCCATTCCGAGGCTGACCCTCGCTGAATTGCAAGCCGTTGTCGGCCCACCGTCACACGAGGGTGCAGGACCGAATGTAGTCATCGACCCAATCGGAGTTCAACTTGCTATAGACAACAACCTTGCTCTATCACTACTCAACGGAGGAGATGTCGCAAACATGGCAGCCTGCCTATCAGGTGACTCCTTCACGGGAAGCGTTGTCGAGGTATCGTAATGAGCAGAATAGAGAAGCAGATGAAGAAGTCGATCGAGCGCGCTGTCGGGGCTCACAAACCTGAAGGGAAATCACAGACCCTTCCCTTGAATCCGAAATCTCCGAAGTATGTAGCCGCACACCGACACTGCGCCATCTGCCAAACCCCCATTCATCAGGATTCAGAACCTCCGGTCTGCGCTGACAAGGAATGCATTAGGAAGCGGGAGAAGCAGGAGAAATCGAGGAAGCACCTCAACATCATGCTCTATCTATTCCCGGCGATTGCAATCATGCTATTCATGCTGCAATTCATCAGGTGAGAGCGAAGAGTTCATCCACGACGAAGGGAAGTTGATTTTCGATGATGGTACGCATCCTCTCCGTATTGCCGCTCGCGACTGGGTCAATCTGCATCCTTCTCGTACTCGTAGGAGCCATCGGCTACACCGCCGACTCCGAAACCGTAGGAATCCCAATCCCCCCATGCGCGCCAGGCTCAGATTCGGTCTGTGAGGTCGGAATGAACCACGACAACCTCTCGATTCCACAACCATTCATGCTGCTCGATGTCAAGGTGACGATGGAGTGGGACCATCCGAATGATGCGTGGGTGGCCATCGTGGACGCTGAGCAGATCGACTATGACAAGTGCGAACCAAACGACCAGGGGTTGACCGGTTGCACACTCTCGGACTTCACAATTCTTGCAGGAGGGCCGGAAAGTGAGGGCTCACTGGTGTGGGATTTGGAGCCGGGCTCCACCCGATTCATCACCGCAGGCAAGGCTGGCACTCTCACCCTAGACACGAATGTGGTGACCTACTCCTACTCCGTCGGTCTCGGACTCGCCCCCCTACTCCTACTCGGTGCGGTCGGGGTCGTGCTCTGCCTTTTGGGAGTGCAGATGGCCTTCCCCATCAGGTTCGGGAAGAAGGGTGGCTAGCGGGGCGTTGAAGAACTGCACGCGGGTCGCAGAAAATTGAGTGAGTCGGATGGCCGGGTTCAAGTGTCAGGGTTGCGGGGTCGAAATCCGCGTCGAAGGGTTGGCTGACACCCGCTACGGACACAAGGTCTTCTGCGTCAGATGTGGGCAGGTCACATCCACCAACTGAGTTGAGTCCGTCGACTCAACTGTCGTCACGATGCCAACCCTCTGGCAACGAGAGCGGGTCCTCAACGACATCCGCCCCGATTCGATCGACCATCTCCTTGCGAAGCAGTTCGATGCCGTAGCCTTCGGTCGCTGAAACGCAGATGTGGCCGCTGACCGGATTCTCGCCGGTGTCGATCTTCAGCAGGTCCGCCTTGCCGTCAACCACGAGCAGCGGGGTCTGAGGCAGAAGTGAGGCGACCTCCTTCAGCAGGTTCTCCTGAGATTCCATCGAAGTCCCACCATGTTCCGCAGGATCCATC
>CAUZJP010000038.1:0-7887 GCA_963580235.1 Candidatus Thalassarchaeaceae archaeon | reverse complement strand
GAGCCCGGAGAGGAGTAGCGATTCAACTCCACCGAGGTCCACTCCGCCCCGCTTGTTGAGGCTCTCAAAGCCTATTGGAACGAAGATTTCGACCGTCTTGGCGAAGAAACGGGCGATCATGTAGACCAGGATGATGACAATCAGTGTGGCCAGAATCATGCTCTTGGACGAGTCCCCCTCGATGGCCCAAACCAAGGTGAGCCAGAGGCCGCCTAGAACCACGCCTGCGTTGATCAGCGGCGTAGCGAGTTCAAACAGCGTGTCGTCGTACTTGTTGTCACTCTTCGAGATGAGTTTCAGCACCGGTCCCTTGGCTATGGTCTGAACGAGCCAACCGGCGAACAGAGACGCCGCCACACCGATGATAAGACGAATCCACCAGTCATATCCATCGAGTATTGCCCAATAGTCTGCAGCTGTGTCCAGTAGGGTCATCGGGTCTTCGACATACCTTCAGCGGAAAAACTGTCGGCAGGATTCGTGAGCAGAGAAATATCCCCACGGCTTCAACATCTGCAGTTATCTGACCAACTTAGATGCTGAGTTTTCAAGAGTCGTCCGGCGCGTCGACTGACGATGGAAGCGAGGTCGATGCTGCTGGGAACAGCCTTGTTGACATCGTCGCCAGTATAGTAATTGAAATCCAAAAAAATGGTATGGCCAACCATATCCAAACACCATCAGAAATGACTATCCGAATGTCGCCTGCGAAACGAATGAAGGAATCCTCACCCTGTTCTCCATCTTCGGGAGGTGATTGAAGAACTGAATCGCGATGCTGCTCCTCTACCAGTCCGAGATCGTAGCCGCTAGAGTCAAATGACCAAACGATGGCAGTGAGTTGAATGTTGAGATTAGATTCAAAGGTGCTGTGAGCAAACTGTACTGCACCACTTTCCTCACCGGTGTCGAAACCATCACCTGGTTGTGCCTCGCTACCTTCTTGTCCTCCTCCGCCAAAAGAATCTGATAATAACGAAACAGGAACCAAGATGGTCAGGGCAAAGAAGCCGGCAATCCAGAATCCGATGGCGAGCCCTCGAGTTATTTTCATCGGTCTCACTACGCATAGCAATTCTAGGAGGCAGCACAAGATTACGAGAGTTTTCACGATATTTCTAGCCCTTCCAAGATTCAGGTAACCATCATCCTGTTTAGCCTCAGCTTGCGTATCATCGTCACTCGGAGACTCCGTGGAATTAGAACTGCCGGAACCGGTGATGGTCTCTCTCTCAGACCAGTAAACGAACAGCGGTGTGGAATTGGAAATCTCGAGTTGAATAACCTCCTCTTGACCATCAATCGTGTAATTGGCCCATAAGGTCGGCTCTCTTTCGATACCTTCGGTAAAAGTCCCTTTTGCTCTGATGTCGAACCACGAACTCGACAGACACAGCGCTGCAAAGGCAACGACGACCAACAACCTGACGACTGGCGTTGGGTTGATTCTAGGCATGTCGGTCACACTTGTTCAGCCAATCACTGCCAAACGGTCCACTGACCTGTCGCTTGGTCTCTGTACCACCACTTGCCGGTACCTGCTGGCCATTCCAAGACCTCGTTATCCTGCTGCATTGTGCCTTTAATGTCCGCTGGTGGGGTTTGTGCAGGTGGAAGGGTGGAGGGCATGGTTGATTCAATTGGAGGGGCGACTTTCTGCTCCGGAGTGAGATCAAACTGCTGATTGACCATCGGCTCTGCTGGAGCGGCGTAGCCACCGCCGCTGAATTCGTATGAGTCAGTAGGTTTCCTTCGGCGAGACATCACCAACACGAGAGTCGCTATCACTCCGATGACTAACAATAGGATCCCTCCGGCTACTGCAATCAACATTACCGCACTACTAGACAATTCAGATGACCCGTCGCCAGACTCGCTCCCCGCGACCATCTCATCAGGTGCGTGCTCACCTAACGCCTCAATCACTGCAGACACATCGTGCAACGATACTGGTGCTAATTCCTCGATGGTGTTTGCTGCTTCAGCAGCATCCTCAGCCTCATCTGCTGCCGCGCCAACCAAATACACAAGATGGATTTCGGCAGGTGGATTGTTGTTGTATGAATCAGTCTCTGGACCAAGAATCGAATACTCGTTCCCGTTCTCTGTGATACCGATTAGTTGCATCCCAACATATCGAGAGTGTTCGCTGCTCCAAAGAGCTGCATAATCGCCGTCGACATAAACTGGTTGCGCCACCCAATCTTCGTACTGCTCCATGTTGTATTCTACTCGGTCAGCGAATGTCTCCATGTTCTTGCCAAAGTTCGACTCTCCGAATGCACCGCCGATGGACATGAACTTGCTCTCCAACTCACTCGCTGCTTCAGACTCGTCGACACCTTCGTCAGAACCGTCAGCACAATCGACATCACCATCGTTGACATAGTCTGAAGGAATCTCTTGCCCATTGTCACAAACGAAGATTCCGAATTCGATTGTCTCACCAGCATCATTCGCCCATTCAGAAAAGGCGGATTCCATGGCCTCAGGAATCGTGGTCTGGTCTCCACTTCCCATTGCCGCTTGAGCGAATGAATACCCGACCATATACGACATCCCGGGTGGATATGGATCCATCATCACCTCTGTCACTTCCGTGGTTGTACCACCATTGTCAATGGTCACAGTCTGTTGGTTTCCGAATTCATATGGAATTTCAAATTCCAAACCATCATCAGAATCGGAGTCAAAGGTGCTAGAGTCAAAGATGCTGTCCGAAATCTGGATATCTAGGGCATCCGCCTCAAGTCCAAACTCATCCAACGGGAGTCCTGTGAACGAGACCGAATAGGATGATTGGGTAGAGTAAGAACCTGTGATACCGCCACATTGAGCCAAACTGCATTCCCAATCGAAATCATTTCCATTGTCCATCATGTTGATGACATTGCTAGGGTGCTTCAAGCGCCATTCGCTGGCGATCGAGTTAACACGCCATGCGAAATCATATGACAGGTCTAGATCCATGTCAAAGGTTTCTCCATTGCCAGCAACATCAACGAACAAGCCCATTCCAGCACCAACTCCGAAGTTTCCAGATGCAGTGAAGTCTGAACCGACCAATAACAGGTCAGTGGTGACATACTCGGTATACAAGATGTCCATCACCGCGATGGTCTCGTAGTCTGCTGACAGTACGACATCTATCGAAGGGTTGCTCATCACCAACGAGTCATTCCATTCCATCAGAATTGCAGCATCATACAACATCCCATGACGCAAGGTGATTTCTGTCACCCGCGTAGTCACGCTGTGACTGGTGCCGCTGTCGTCAGAGATTTGGAGAACCGTCGAATCATCCCACTGCTCGACATAAAAGGAAGATATCCCGCTGTAGGCATTAACTATCTCCAAGTTGAATCCGGCATAGGTCGCCGATTCCTCAATGTCTGTAATGACATCATCATATGGTAATCCAGTCAACTCTTGAATATCATCATCCAAGTTGACCCACTCGTATTCTACACCCCAAGAAATAGAATTATTTCTCTCTGCAGAAGCGGTTGGAATTGCGATGAGAAAACTCATCGTCAAAAGCCCCGCCACCAACATCACTGTTCGCTTTCCAGTTCCACGCATGGGTTTGGCTTGACGCAGTAGGCAATCAAACTTGAGGTAACGAAATTTGCCAACCTGGGCTGATATACACTCTATTCAGTGCAACTCGAGGGTGTAGGTGAGGGCCGATTTGAGGACTAAAACGATACTATCGGCCCTGGGTGAAAAGCTACGCTGGAGGTCGAAAAAAGAAAGTTTGGGAAGACGGGGCACCGAAGTGCCCCGCCCTCCGCGTTCTAGAGGTTCTTAGGAGGTGATCCATCTGCAGGTTCCCCTACAGATACCTTGTTACGACTTAACCCTCCTTGTCGAAGGCAGGCTCGAATACCCCAATAAAAGGTAGCCTCACCCACCCCCAACTAAGATGGTTTGACGGGCGGTGTGTGCAAGGAGCAGGGGCATATTCACCGCGCCATTTTGAGACGCGATTACTACGAAATCCAGCTTCACGAGGGCGAGTTACAGCCCACGATCCGAACTACGAACGGGTTTCGGGATAGCGTCACCTCTCGGTGTTGCAGCCCATTGTCCCGTCCTTTGTAGCGCGCGTGTAGCCCAAAGCATTCGGAGCATACTGACCTACCGTTGCCCCCGCCTTCCTCTGACTTCACGCCAGCGGTCTCGCCATAGTGCGTCCGTTCCGGAGAACGGATTAGCAAATGACGATGGGGGTCTCGTTCGTTATCTGACTTAACAGAACGCCTTACGGTACGAACTGACGACGGCCATGCACTACCTCTCTGAAAATCCGACAAGCTCATTACGCTGGTCTTCATATAACAGTCGGCTTTGGTGAGTTTTCCGGCGTTGAATCCAATTAAACCGCACGCTCCTCTCGTTGCAGTGCTCCCCCGCCAATTCCTTTAAGTTTCAGCCTTGCGACCGTACTCCCCAGGCAGTGGACTAAACATCTTCACTACGGCACCGAGAATCCTCTAGAGATTCCCGACACCAAGTCCACAGCGTTTACACCTAGGACTACCCGGGTATCTAATCCGGTTCGTGCCCCTAGGCTTCGTCCCTGACCGTCAGATCCGTTCTAGTGTGGCGCCTTCGCAACAGGTGGTCCCTACGGGATGACAGGATTTTACCCCTACCCCGCAGGTACCCCACACCTCTCCCGGTCTCAAGTTTGGCCGTCCTCGCAGAATTCAAACAGTTGAGCTGTCTGATTTACCCACGAATGTACCAAACCGGCTACGGACGTTTTAGGCCCAATAATAACGACGACCACTTGGGGCTTCGGTATTACCGCGGCGGCTGGCACCGATATTTCCCGCCCCTATTACCCGACCTATTTAGAGTCGGTTCAGAGCTCAAAATTAATTGATCCAATTGGAGTCCCCTGATCACGATTGCTCGCATTGTCAAGTTTTCGCGCCTGCTGCACCCCGTGGGGTCTGGATTCGTGTCTCAGAATCCATCTCCGGGCGATTGCTCTCACAACCCGTACGCGTCAATGGCTAGGAGGTACATTACACCCCCTACAACCTGATACGCCGCAGACCCATCCTACTCCGCCGGAGCTTTCAACCACCAACCGTTCCAGGCATGGTGGTCCATGGGGTATTGTTCTCACTTTCGCGAGGTTATTCCCCAGAATAGGGCAGGTTATCCACGTGTTACTGAGCGGTACGCCGAGTCCTTGAAGACTCTCGACTCGCATGGCTTAATCGGACTCCAGTAGCGGTCGCCTCCGGCAGGATCAACCGGATTTCTTGCCGACCGAAGTCGACTGTCAATCTTTGCAATCCCTAGGAGTTTTTGGTCATCGCTGACTGGTTCTTTATGGAATTTGACAAGGTTTTTGCACCTATGTCTCACTTACACACAATTGTATTGTGTCGTTATTTTCACCTCTCAGCCACAAGCAAAGCTCGCGGCCGCATTACCTCGGCTCCATCGTATGCGGATGGCAGCCTTCATCGCCCATCTCTGGACTCAGGTACCAACGCCGTGCATTGATGCAGCATTCCGCCGACCTACCACCGGTATATCAACGTGACGAACAGGGCGCCATTACCACACCCACAGCACATGCTCGCAGTACCACATTTAGAGGCAACTGAAGAGGGCTCTGCGCGCGCGCTCTCAGAAGCCACCCTCGCGCCGAGAAGCTCTCCTTTCGAGGCGCCAAATGGAGGAGTGTATTGGCCGGAATTCCAGGCGCAAAACGACTGGAAAAGACAAAAAAAAGGCGTTTTTATCGCTCTCGCTGAGGGCAATTATTGGGCTCGCCTCGTGAGCTATTGAAAACTCTGAGGTGCTCACTCGGCACCGAAGAATTCGCGTAAAATCGGGTGCATTTCCATCGCTTGCTCCTTCTGGATCTGCTCGTATGTTCTGAGAATGATGCCTACGGCAAGCAGCAATCCAGTTCCTGTCGCGTTACCTACAGTCCCGAGCAAGTCAGCTCCCGCTGCGAGCAAACCGACGAAAGCGCCGGAAAATAAGGTAACAGGTGGAATATATCTCTCCAGAATCCGCTCCAAAACGACAGGATTCTTACGGAATCCGGGGATTTGCATACCTGTTCGTTCGATTTGTTTGGCAACATCCTTGGCGGACATGTTGGTGGTTTCAATCCAAAACTTGGCGAAAACCATCGAACCTACGGTCATGAAGAAGACATAAGTGAACATATGCAGTATGATTTGCCACAAACTATGGCCGAAACCGTCGCCTGTCTGGTCAAGAATCGGCAGCAACCATGATTGGGCTCCCTGCACCATTGATGCATACCAGGCGAAACCGTCCGAAGCGGTGGTCGAACCGACCTCATACGACCCTAACCAAGGGGCGATACTCCACATGCCGTTGGCTCCGAGTATCGGAACCGTGGAGATGATTGGGTGGCTCCAGAAGAGCAGGGTGAACATGTTCAGATTGGCGAGCAGTGCTGCCATCAAGATGACTGGAATGTTGCTCGCATAGACCAGCCTGATCGGGTATTTACCACGATGTCCGCGGACCTTCCCGTGTGTCAGAGGTAACTCCAGTTTGCTTGACTCAGCGAACGCTACGATGAGAAACACGATGATGCTCGAAACCAGCGCAATCACAGGATTGGCGTGAAACTGGTCGCCCAGTAAGATAGACTCGAAACCGTTCCTCGTGACGAGGTCGGAATAGGTGGCGGTTCTGAGCCAGTAGAAAATCATCGGCAGGGTGCCCGCCGGAGGATTCTGGAGGCCGTAGGCACCGGGGCCAGAGGCGAGTGGAGACAGTGTTCCTACGAAGGTTGACTGTGCGACACCGGCGGCGATGAAGAGCGAAATTCCGGAGCCGATTCCCCACTTGCTGACAAGTTCGTCGAGAAGGAAAACGAGGTATGAACCCATGAAAAGTTGCAGGACGATGAGCGAGTTTGCCCATCCTAGTCCGTATAGCGCAATCATGTCCTCGTGAGGGTCGAGGAAGCCGTACACCTGAGGGATTGACTCGACCGGAATCATCAGCAGAACCAGAATCTTCTGGACACCTTGGTAGAGCTGCTTGTCTTCGGAGTCCTGCAAATCCAACTTGATGATTTTTGCACCGGCGAACAACTGCATGATGATTGAAGCTGTGACGATTGGACCAATTCCCAAGTGCATGATTGAACCTGAAGCACCCGCCATGATGGCGCGGAATGAGGAGAAGATGTCCATCGTGGATTCTGCCAGTCCCCAAATCATGACATTGGTCATCGCGAAGTAGATTATCAGCACTAGAGTTGTGGTCCACATCTTCTGTCCGAATCGAACGTGGCCGTCCGGCTTGGTGATGGTTGGGTAGACATCGACAAGTCGCTTTAGTCCGAACAGGCGGCTGCTCTCCTCACCGGTATAGGCAAGACAGGCGAGTGCCAGCCCAGTTCCCAGACCCATCAGGGCGATGCCGACGAATAGGAATCCGACGAGGCCCTGGTCCTGCAAACACAAGTAGAAGAAGCCGCCCATGATGGCGAGCCAACCGAGGAACTTGGCGGTCGAGCCGAAGAACTTGATTGACTTGATTCCCGCTGGAAGGTCTCGCTGAACACACCACATCACATAGGCGACATATCCGACTGCGACTGCAATCAGTTGTGCGGAGAAGACCATCGCATCGCGATCTGAACCGGTCAGGGAGTCCCACTGCCAGTAAAAAATGGAGCCGAAATAGATGAGAGATATTGCTGCAATACCGAATGCTGATGGCTTGCGTACCATATCTTTCAGCCCCCGTCATCATCCTCTTCAGGCTTACCACCGTTAGGCGGGCTCACTCCTCTTCCCACTCGGCGCCGTCACCCTCGGAAAGGGTCACGGAACCACCTGCAGCCTCGACTTTCTCGACTGCCTT